>CAYSUX010000256.1:0-3740 GCA_964434315.1 uncultured archaeon | reverse complement strand
TACCGAAGACGCTGGCCTGGGCAAAGGCGTATCCGTGGGGCACCAGCTCGGACATGATGATCGACCCAAGCCAATAGCCGGCAACATCCACATCGCCGGTGACCTCCAGAAAGTAGGGGCCGATCTCCATTATCACCGGGACCCGCATCCCATCGGGCACATCCGGTCGCCAGTAGGCCAGGCTCATATGAGGGGGATTGGCGGGGTCAAGAGCCGCACCTCCTTCGGCCGCTGGCAGATCCACCGTGAGGTTGACCCAGGTGGCATTGCGGGGATGGTCGTTCTCCAGGATCCCGTAAGGGCCGGGCTCCAGAACCTGGCTGTATCCGCCGCCGACAACGTAGGGTTGCTTGTATCGCTCCCATACCGGCACCAGACCATCCCCGTCGTCATCATGGTCGCGATAGATAAGGATCAGGCTGCTGGCCAGGAGTAGGACCGCTACACCGATGGTGATGAGCTTGCGGTCGACTCCCACGGCCTCGGCCTCCAAAGGCTCCATGGGCTTCCATTCCCTACCCAGGATAAAGAGGTAACGTTCCATCCCCTCCCAAGATAAGGAGGTAACGTTCCATCCCCATAGCGTCGTACATGGGCCGTCCGGGCCGCGCAGGGACATTATCCGCCATTCCGGAATCACTGCGAACCCACACAGATTGATATAGACGAACCCGTTGCTCCTGATCCCATGATCTCCTTCACCACCCAGCATGAACGGTTCGAGAAACTGATGCAGGAACGGGTCCAGGAGATCCTGCTGGTATCCAGCGCCTATGATTACTTCACCCTGGAGGAGGACGGTCGACTCAACGAGGCTCTGCTGGTGGAGTACCAGCAACTGCACCTGACCCACACCCCCAGGCTCACTCACGTGACCACCGCCCAGGAGGCCCTTGACCTGTTGAGGGAGCGCACCTTCGACCTGGTGGTGACCATGGTCCGGGTGGGTGAGATGGATGCCCATGTCTTCGGTCGTCTGGTCAAGGATATCCGCCCCCAACTGCCGGTGGTGCTACTGGCCTACAATACCCGGGAGCTGGCCCTCTTCAGGGAGGGCGAGGGCATCGACAGGGTCTTTGTCTGGTCCGGGGACGCCCGTATCCTGCTGGCCCTGTTCAAACTCTTCGAGGACCTGAAGAACGTTGAGAAGGATACCCGCAACGGTGATGTCCAGATCCTCATCCTGGTGGAGGATTCGGCCCGCTTCTATTCACTGTATCTGCCCCAACTCTACCACGAGCTGATGAAGCAGACCCGGACCCTGATGGCCGAGGGTATCAACCTGCATCACAAGTTGCTACGGATGCGAGCCAGGGCCAAGATCCTGCTGGCCACCAACATGGAGGAGGCCCAGGAACTGCTGGACCGCTATTCCAGGTACATCCTGGGAGTCATCACCGACGCCGGTTTTCCCAGGGACGGGGAACATGACCCGGATGCCGGTATCGAGCTTATTAAACAGGTCCGGGCCTACCAGCCCCACCTGCCCATCATGCTCCAGTCCTCCCGCCTCGAGTACAGCAATTTTGCCAAAGAACTGGATGTCTCGTTCCTGTACAAGGAGCAACCCCATCTGCTGTCCGGCCTGAGGAACTTCATGTTGGTGAACCTGGGTTTCGGCGATTTCATATTCACCATGGCCAACGGTACCGAACTGGGCCGGGCCACCGATCTGCGCTCGATGCTGGAACTGCTGACCACCATGCCCTTGGAATCGATCGAGTTCCATGCCCAACGCAACCATTACTCCAACTGGTTTAGGGCCCGTACCGAGTTCGAGCTGGCCCAGGTCCTGAAGCCCCGTACCATTCCGGAATTCCAGAACCTGGTGGTGGTTCGCGCTTACCTCATCGATACCATGCAGGCCTTCTACAAGGAGAGCCGCCGGGGAGGAGTGGCCGATTTCACCCGCACGGGATTCGACAAGGACAGCAGCTTCGTTCGCCTGGGCCTGGGCTCCCTGGGCGGCAAAGGGCGGGGTCTGGCCTTCTTCAACTCCCTGCTTCCCACCCTCGATCTGGCCAGCCGCTTTCCGGACCTGGAGGTGGTCATCCCCAAATCGGCCACCATCGGTACCGATGTCTTCGACGAGTTCCTGGCGTCCAACGATCTGCTGGAGATCGCATACAGCGGCGCCTCCGACGAGGGCATCGCCAGGGCCTTCCTGAAAGGTCGCATCTCCGATCAGATAAACGATGACCTGAAGGCCATTGTGGAACAATGGAAGCGCCCGTTGGCCATCCGATCCTCCAGTTTGCTCGAGGATTCACAGCATCAACCCTTTGCCGGGGTCTACAACACCTTCATGCTGCCCAACAATCATCCCGACCCCGAGGTCAGGCTCGGGCAGTTGATAGACGCCATCAAGCTGGTCTTTGCCTCCACCTTCTTTGCGGACTCCAAGGCCTATCTCGCCGCCACACCCAATCGTATCGAGGAGGAGAAGATGGGGGTTATGATCCAGCAACTGGTGGGCCAGACCCATGGGGATCATTTCTATCCCACCTTCGCCGGGGTGGCCCGTAGCTACAACTTCTACCCCATCGGTGACATCCTTCCCGAGGAGGGCCTTGTCGCCGCGGCCATGGGCCTCGGACGAACGGTGGTGGACGGCGGTAAGTGCCTGCGCTTCTCCCCGGCCCATCCCCAGCGTCTCTTCCAGTTCTCCACCGTGGAGGAGACCCTGGCCAACTCCCAGCGGGAGTTCTGGGCCCTGGACCTGACCGTGAACGACGGACCCCTGCGATTGGCCCCGGAGGCGAACCTTGCGCGACTTGACCTGTCCGTCGCGGAGCAGGATGAACAGCTCTATGCGCTGGGCTCGGTCTACGATCCGAACAGTGAGGCGATCTTTGACGGCATCTCCCGGCCCGGGGTCAGGCTCGTATCCTTCGCCGGGGTGCTCAAGGGCAAGGTCTTTCCCCTTCCGGAACTGCTTCGTTACCTGCTGGATATCGGACAGACCGGGTTCAACGGTCCGGTTGAACTGGAGTTCGCGGTGGAGCTGGACCCGGTCCGGAAGCTCAAACGTCTATCCTTCTTGCAGATAAGACCCCTGATCGCCGAGGTCGTGGACCTCAAGGTGGACCTCTTTGAGGTGGATGGACTTGACCCCCTCTGCCGTACCCCGACAGCCATGGGCAACGGGGTCATCGAGGATATCTCGGATATCGTCTATGTCCATCCCCTGCGACTGGACCGGAACCGGACCGCCGAGGTGGCCAAACAGATCGAGAGGTTCAACCTCAAGCTGGTGGAGGAGGGGCGCTCCTTCCTGCTCATCGGTCCGGGGCGTTGGGGCTCGGCCGATCCCTGGCTGGGTATTCCTGTGAACTGGAGTCAGATATCGGGGGCCAGGACCATCGTGGAGTGCGACCTGGCCGATTACAAGGTCACCCCTTCCCAGGGCACCCATTTCTTCCAGAACATCGTCTCCTTCGGTGTGGGCTATCTGACCATCAATGAAGGTAGCGGCCATATCGACTGGGATTGGCTGGAAGCCCTGCCGGCGCTGGCCAAGGTCGGCCCGGTACGCCATTTGCGCCTCGAAGAGCCGATAAGTGTCCTGATGGATGGCCGTACCGGTCAGGGCGCGGTGCTCAAACCGGCTTGATACTGTCTGCCACCATGCCCTTTGGACTATCGAAATGGAGTTGTCCAGGTGAAAGAACGGGATACCGCTGACCCTGCCTAACCTGCCTAACCTGCCTAACCTGCCTAACCTGCCTAACCTGCCTAAC
>CAYSUX010000255.1:0-3743 GCA_964434315.1 uncultured archaeon | reverse complement strand
ACTTCCTACCTCATAACCAATATCACACTCCAGGGCCGAATTGACAGATCGAACTCCTGGGCCTGCCTTGCTACAAGATGGAAGTTCGGCACTTTTTCGATGTGATCGGATCCTGCGGTAGCCTGTTGAAAATGCATCTCGGGACTCCCAGTATATACAATTCCCACACCGTTTATATTATACGTACAGATTCGTTCCATGTGTCGTGAACATCCCAGGGGGCGCGCCGTTCTCTTTAATTCGGATGAACCCCATGAACCGCATGTTCGGGACATGACCGATTCGCGAACCATCCAAGGAGTCAACGCATGACGGGGACTACGCAAGACTCACAGAGATCTGGGCCTGCAAGACAGTATAGATTGACCGAAAGAATCACCGAGGAGGTTCAGAGTCTGTGTGACCAGGACATCTTCGGCTGCTACCAGTGTGGGACATGTGCCGCCGGTTGCCCCTTCATCGAGGAGATGGACCTCACACCCGATGAGGTGATCCGGCAATTGATCCTTGAGAACGAGAAGGTGCTCGATTCCAGGACCATCTGGATCTGCGCCTCCTGTTTCACCTGCGCCGAGAGATGCCCCAGGGACATCGATATCACCAGTATCATGGAGGCCCTGCGGCAGATAATCCTTCGCCAGAACATCGATGCCACCCGGATCTGCGAGATACCTCAAGAAGAACTCCGGTCGATACCCCAACTGGCTTTTGTTAGCCTGTTTCGAAAGAACGTGGGCTGATACCATGGACCTACCATACTACCCCGGTTGCACGCTCAAGACCTCGGCCAGGAACCTGGAGACCTCGGCTTACGCCGTGGCCAGGGCCCTGGGACACGAACTGGTCGAGATGGAAGAATGGAACTGCTGCGGTGTGGTCTCATCGCTGACCGATGACGACCTCATGCATCATCTGGGGCCCCTGCGCAATCTGATACATGCCCGGGACCAGGGTCATGACCGGATCGTCACCCTGTGCGATATGTGCTACAACACCCTGAAGCAGACCGATCATAGGATGGAGAAACGCCCCGAGGACCTGAAGATCCTGAACAGCTTCATGGACCTGGAGAACGATTACGAAGGGGATCTGAAGGTCACCCATTTCCTGGAATTCCTGCGGGATGACGTGGGCTTCAAAGCCCTGAGAAAGAAGGTGGTCAATCCATTGAAGGGGTTGAAGGTGATGCCCTACTACGGGTGTATGCTGCTACGCCCCAAGGAGGTGGCCATCGACGACCCCGAGGAGCCGATGATCCTCTCGGACCTGTTGCGGACCCTGGGCGCCACGGTCATTGACAATCCCTACAAGATCGAGTGTTGCGGTTCATACCACACCATCGAGCAAAAGGAGCTGACCTCCAGAAGAGCCCAACTGATATCCGACTTCGCCATCCGGAGGGGCGCCAACGCCATCATGCTCTCATGCCCGCTGTGCCGCTTCAACCTGGATGTCAGGGGCAAGGAGGCCGAGGCAAAGTTCAAGGGGTTCAAGCAGATACCCACACTCTATTACACTCAACTTATCGCGGTAGCCCTGGGTCTGGACACCAAAACCTGTGGGTTCGATCTTCACGCCGTGGATCCATTGCCGATATTAAGCCAAGGTGATCATTTGGAAAAATCCGTCGAGGTGGTCGCATGACCAAAGGAGACCCTCCCGAATCAGCCACGAAAAAGGCCTCGAAAGAGGGGCCAAAGCATGGAACCTATGACATATTCCTCATGGGCAAGAAATACAAGGTCCCGGTGGGCCTGACGATCATGGCAGCCATCGAGCATGTGGGATACCAGTATGTCCGGGGCTGCGGCTGCCGGGCCGGTTTCTGCGGCGCGTGCGCGACGGTCTTCCGCAAGGGGGAAGAGCAGAAACTGCAGTTCGCCCTGGCCTGTCAGACACAGGTCGAGGACAACATGTACCTGGTCCAGATCCCCTTCGTACCGGCAAAAAAGGCCCGGTACATGATCGAGGACCTGAAGGCCGAGGAGAACACGGTCCTCGCTCTCTATCCCGAGATCGCCCGCTGTGTGGCCTGTAACACCTGCACCAAGTCATGCGCCCAGGACGTCAAGGTGATGATGTACATCCAGAACGCCCTGCGAGGAGATATCGCCAAGGCCGCCGAGCTATCCTTCGATTGCATCCAGTGCGGCATGTGCGCCATGCGCTGTCCCGCCGACATAAAGCACTACCATGTCGGCCAGCTCGTCAGACGATTACGGGGTAAGTATCTCGATACGAGATCCCCCGATCTGGTGAAACGAATGAAAGAGGTGGCCAGTGGAAAATGCGAGGCCGAGATCGATGAACTGATGGCCCTTGACAGGGAGGCCATAACCGAACGGTACAAGAACCGGGAGATCAAACTCTAGGAGGGATTATTATGGAAATGATCGATGGTTATCCGGATTACATGATGGAATCTATCAAGAAGATCGAGGCCAAACGGGAGGCCAACCTGAAGAAGAAGGTCCCGGGCATGTCCCTGGAAGCGAGGGCCGAGATCCTGGCCAAGTACCATCCCGATTTCATGGCCGAATCCAAGAGAGATGTGCGTCTGGGGGTTGACAAGGGCCTAACGATGTACAAGGGCTTTGTCGAACTGCTGGAGTGTCCGTCGATCCTCGACACTTCAAAAATTGATCTTACACAGATCGATCACGACGTGGACCTGCTCATCATCGGCGGGGGCGGGGCCGGTACGGTCGCGGCGCTGTTCGCCCACGAGCATGGTGTCCCCATCGAGAAGATGCTCATCACCACCAAGCTGCGCCATGGTGACTCCAATTCCATGATGGCCCAGGGTGGCATCCAGGCCGCCGACAGCGTCGATGACAGCCCGGCCATCCACTACCTGGACATCTACGGCGGCGGCCACTTCTCAAACAAGCCGGAGGTGGCCAAGGTCCTGGCCCTGGACGCTCCCGAGCTCATCAGATGGCACGAGGAGCTGGGGGTGATGTACGACCGCAAAGAGGACGGCCAGTTCCAGTTGCTACCCGGCGGCGGGACCAGCCGCAAGCGGATGCACAGCGCCAAGGATTACACCGGCATGGAGCTGATGCGGGTGATCCGTGACCGGGCCCTGAACCTGGAAATACCGGTCCTGGAGTTCTGCCCGGTGGTCGAGCTGATCCTCGATGACAAGGGTATCGTCTCCGGCGGTATAGCCTTCAACCTGGAGACCCATGAATATTATGTCATCCGGGCCAAGGCGACCATCCTGGCAGTCGGCGGAAGCGGCCGGCTGCATCTGGCCGGCTACCCCACCTCCAACCATTACGGCGCCACCGGCGACGGACTGGTCATGGCCTACCATGTGGGGG
This sequence comes from uncultured archaeon, assembly GCA_964434315.1. Taxonomy (GTDB): domain Archaea; phylum Thermoplasmatota; class Poseidoniia; order MGIII; family CAYLMJ01; genus CAYLMJ01. Next base: position 417 of record CAYSUX010000255.1, on the reverse strand, counting down.
CCCATCTGCGCGACCTGGACACCATCCAGATACATCCCACCGGCGACATCTATCCAGATCCGGTCGTCGGCATCCTGTCCACCGAGAAGATCCGGGGCCTGGGCGCCCTGCCGCTGAACAAGGATGGCGACCCCTTCGTCTATCCTCTGGAGCCCCGTGACGTGGAATCGGCGGCTTTCATCCAGGAATGCAAGGAGGGCAAGGGTATCATCACACCCACCGGCATGCCCGGTATCTGGCTCGACTCGCCGCTCATCGACCTGCTCCATGGCGAGGGGACGGTGGAGAAACAGCTCGCTGGCGAGGTGCGCAAGTTCCGTCGGTTCGGGATCGATATGGTCAAACACCCGATCCTGGTCTATCCGACCCTGCACTTCCGACTTACGTCTGATTCTTTCTCAGGCTGCTTACTATAGC
>CAYSUX010000254.1:0-3779 GCA_964434315.1 uncultured archaeon | reverse complement strand
TTAACGAATTGCTGGAGGTCACCTCCCGGGAACTACCCGAAAGGCGGGCGATGGTACACTACATAAAGAACAACTGGGAGCCGGCCTTCACCTACCGGGACCTGTCAGAGGGGGTCATACGTTGCGCCCATACCTATGGCAGGCTGGGCATCCGGCCCGGAGATAGGATAGTATTGATCATGCCCAACTGTTCACAGTACCCGGTGGCCTTCTTCGGCGCCCTGCTGGCCGGAGCCATCATCGTACCACTGGACGTGGGTATCGAACCCGGTCGTTTGAAGTGGATCTTGAAGGATTGCGGCGCTCGAACAGTGGTGACCTGGGACCTCTGTTACCAGAAGGTCATCGAGGTCCTTCCCGAAACCGTGGAACGGGTGATGGTGGCCTCGTACGGTGAGGTTCTCTCCCCCTTCAAGAGAATGGTCTACCGGTGGACCAGGTGTCGTGACGTCCCCCAGCTTCGCCCCGGTGATTTCGATTTCTGGGAACTTATCTGGTCCTTGCCACCCTATCCGCCCGAGTTGCGGATCATCCCCGACGATCCGGCGGTCCTGCTCTATCCCGGGACCGGCGATGAGCCTTGCGGGGAGCTCCTGAGCCACAACAACCTGGCGGCCAACATCGACCAGTTCTCGGCCTGGATAGCGGATCTTCAACCCCGACTGGAGATAATCCTGACCACGGTCCCCTTCACCAACATCCTCTCCCTGGTCTGCGGTCTGCTCTTGGCGGTCAAGTATGGTGGAACCATCGTCATGGTCGATCAGGCGAACTATGAACTGCTCGGCAGGGTCACCCAGTTCTATCGCCCCTCCCTGTGCCTGGGCAACCGGAAGTCCATGGCAGGGCTCCAGGAAGGGTCCCGGGAACCCACGCGATCGAACGGACCGGAAGCCGGATTCAACTCCATCATCATCGATAGGAAGAAATTGCCCTTGCGCCTGGACCGGGAACTCGCGCCGGTCGAGGAAGGCACCGTCCTCACCGGTTTCGGACCACCCGGCGGAGGCCTGACCCATATGAGAACCAGGGATGATGAACCGGTGAGCGGCTCCATCGGCCTGCCGGTATCCGGGACCGAGGCCCGTCTGATCGACCGGAAGGGTGACCCGGTGTCTCCCGATGGAGAAGGGGAAGGGGAATTGCAGGTTCGGGGTCCCCAGGTGACGGCGGGCCTTTGGCGGTCGAAGGATGCTACAGATCTCACCGAGGCTACAGATGTCACAGAGGCCACAGAGCCCATTGATGGTAAAGGCTGGCTCAGCACTGGACTTGTCGCCTCGATGGTGCCGTCAGGAGCCTTCAGGATCAGGGGACGGACCGGCGATCAGGAGGACTAGGCGGTCAGTTCGGCCAGCCCCTCGGCCAACCGGGCTGCGGCGATTGAACATTCGTCGGACGGAAGGTTGCCATAACTGACCCGCAGGTGCGCCGGGATACCAAATGGAGTACCCGGTACGACCAAGACCTTGTATTCGTTGGCCAGGGAACCGGCCAGCTCCCAATCGTCAGTGCTGACAGGCAGGGGAACAACGTAGTAGAAGGCCCCGTTGGTCCTTGTCGGTCCCATGGGGGCGATGGCTTTCCAGATGGCCTCGCGGTTGGAGGCGAGCCCCCGTACCCGCTCTCGTACCCAATCGCTGCCGGCTTCCTTGATGGCCGCCAGGGCGAGAAGCTGGCCCAGGTGGGAGGCGCAGACGGTCACCGTGTCCTGCACCTTGATCAGGGCCTCGGTCAGAGCCGGGGAGTGGGCGATGTAACCGATCCGGTAGCTGGCCATGCCATAGGATTTGGAGAAGGAGTAAAGGTTCAGGACATGGTCCCCGTCGGGGGAGGTGTGGACCGCGCCATCGAAGAGGAAATGCTCGTAGGCCTCGTCGGATATCAACCAGGCCCCGACACTCTCACACATCCCGGTCAGCTCGTCAACCACGGCGGGCGGGGTGACCGCGCCGGTGGGATTACAGGGATTGACCAGGACCACCATCCTGGTCGCCCGCGTCAGCTCCAGATTATCCAGGTCCGGTGTCAGATCGGGTCCCAGGGGTCCGAATCGTACCCTGACCCCGGCCATCTGGAAGGCCATCAGATGGTTGAAATAGTAGGGCGAGAAGAGAATCGCCTCGTCCCCGGGATCACAGAGGGCCATCACCAGATTGATGAAGGCCTGATTACCCCCGGCGGTGACCATGATCTCACGGCCGGTCAGGCCATTCTCCTTGACCACCTTCTGTTCCAGGGCCGTCCTCAGTTTTGCCAGTCCGCTATCGGGGGTGTAGCGTTGACTCTCGGGTCGATCGAGGGCCTGGTGGGCCTTTCTGAGGGCTGACTCGGGCGGGCTCCAGTGGACCATTCCCTGTGAGAGATTGGCCACTCCGGGTTTCAAGAACTTGCCCAGTCTGACAAAGGGGGCCGGGTCGGTGGCTGATATCCGTTTCGATAGGTTCGGTTGAAAAGGCATCCCAGGCCCAGGGCGCCCGGACCTAAAAACAGTGGGCCGCAGGGAACGGTTCGGTTCCGGTGATGTCCTGGAATACAGTATCCTGGTCAAGAACAAGGGCAACTTCGGTTCTTGAGATATCCGATTACAGTTCGGGACCCCACCATTCGGAGTCGATCACCTCGACGGAGGCCTCGGGGGCCAGCGTGTCCCTCGTGGCAGGCAGACGCCCGTCCGGGGTATCGGCCGCGGCCAGGATAGAATCCACCAAGACCAATCGACTTCCCTTAGCCAGGGTGAGTTCATAGTACAGGGCCACCGTGGCGTTGGTGATTGTCAGGGTGATCCCGGGTCCGACAGAGATGTTTGAGAGTCCATGGAGTCCGGGGGACAGGACGGTATCGGTATTTGCCACCAGCTCCGTAACGCCGGAGCAGGCCGAAGGGGTCGAGCGGTTGTCGGCAGCCTTCAGGCGTATCCAGCTCTCCACCACTCGCCCGACGCTCTCCAGCGAGGCGGCCGATACCTTGTCCCGGGTGTCATTGAGGGTGTGCCAGTAGGGGTAGGTGAAATCGATGAGATCCACCGCCGGGATGCCCCTGTCGGCCACGTAGATGTGGTCGTCCAGAATACTGGGGCCGGGGCGGTTCTCGAAAACGGTCTCGTTCAGGGATGCGGCGATGCCGTAGAGCTCGTCCAGCAGGGCGACGTTCGAATTCCTCTCCCTGGGGATCGCCAGGTCGGCGTCTCCCATCATATCCAGCAACACGAACGCCTCGGTCCGGTTCACGATGTCCTGGTCCAGTTCCCGGGAAAAGAACCTGGAACCCAGAAACATCTTGTCGATGGCGGGCCCATGGTCCTCACCGTCGAAGAAGACCAGCCAGACCTCGCTGGTGAGGTTTGTATTCGTGAGAGCCCGGGCCAGTTCCAACAGGGCTGCCACTCCCGAGGCTCCGTCGTTGGCCCCGGGGATGGGTCGCCAGGTGGTGATGTTGCCAGGCTCCATGTCATTGTAGGGCCGGGTGTCGTAGTGGGCGCCCAGCATGTAGATCGGCCCGGGAGCGGTAGCCTCGGCCCCCTTGGCGGCGGGCGGCGTGTCGGGCCCTCGTCTGGCGATGAGGTTCGTCAGGGTCAGGTTGTCCAGCTCGGGGGAGACAAAGGCCTGCTCGGACACGTTCCAGCCATATCGGGTCAGCGAGGCGTTAAGGTAGGCTCGCAACCGGCCGGCATTATCACCGCCGGGCAGCCGGGGTCCCATATGCTCCTGGGCCCAGACCGTCAGATTGGCCACACCTCCATCGAAACAGAGGGTCGGGAGCGTGGGGGGGATCGGCAG
>CAYSUX010000253.1:0-3818 GCA_964434315.1 uncultured archaeon | reverse complement strand
GCCAGTGGCGTCACTGTCTCGGCCTCGGCCGGCGGCGGCATTACCGATATGGTCCAGACCTGCGCCTTCTGCTGGAAATTCGTCCTACCCGGCGGAGCGGGCGGGGCCGGAACAGGCATCACCCTGACCATAGCCGTCGCCGATAACGCCAGTCCCGGTTTCATCAACCTCGGGACGGTTGAGCTGAAGGCGACGAACGTCTGAGGGCATCCTTGCCCTGATTTCAGGCTGATGCCTTCCGCCGCCAGGCAGCCGCTGAAAGCACTACCAACAGGACCAACACCGGTCCGAGACTTGGGCTGTCATCATCATCCGCAGGTTTTTGCCACTTGGTCGGATCGTCAGGATAGGCGTCTAGTTTAAGGTCAGTGGTGGAATCTGATTCAGATTTACCGGTATTCCACTCGTCAGGGTAGCCATCGCCATCGGTATCGAGGCTGGCCGCGAGATCAGTAGGAAAGGCATCGGTATTGTCCCCAATCCCATCACCGTCGGTATCGGCCCATTCTGTCGGATCGTCGGAGAAAACATCGAGCTTGAGTCCAGTGATGGAGTCAGCTGGGGGGTTGATTAGCTTTACGGTGGCGTGTGGCGTGGCTGCTAGACTACATTTGCCGCAGTGAGGCTGGCCAACCCTGCCCCCGGCTGTGGCTGCCGTATTTCGGATGTGTCGGTCAAATACTGGGAATTTTAAACGATATGTCGGTCAAATATTGGGTCTTTTGACCGATGTATCGGTAACTATTTATATTGCCAGAAGATAACAATCGTGTGGACTCTCGCGAACTCATCGAACTGTTAACGCCCTTCAACTTCTGGCGGCAGAGGCCCTTCACCGGCATTGAGCGGCCGGCCTACCTGCGGGAGCTGGATCGCCTGGCGGCTACGGGTCAGCTCGTCCTGGTCATGGGAGTTCGCCGGGCCGGCAAGACTACCATCCTGCTCCAGTACCTTGGCCGACTCATCGACTCGGGGCAGGTCCCGGCCTCCCGGACCTTGTATATCAACCTGGAGGACCCCCGGCTGCCCGAAGGCGAGGGGGCCCGGCTTCTGGAAGATCTACTGGTTGCCCACCGGGCCCACGTCTCAAGCGAGGGGCTGAAATATCTGATCCTCGACGAGGTCCAGCAGATCCCGGGCTGGGAGCGGTGGGTGCGAATGCAGAAGGAGGCCCGGCCCGACCTGAATATCCTCATCACCGGCTCCTCGGCCAAACTGCTCTCCCGGGAGCTGGCTACCCTTCTCACCGGTCGCCACCTCGATCTGGAGGTCTTCCCCTTGAGCCTGGCGGAATTCTTGATCTTCAGGGGCCTTGACCCCACCGACCCCTTGGCCGATCCCGAGCAGGTAAGGGCTGTAACCCTTGAATACCTGCGTAGTTCGGCCTTCCCCCAGGCGGTCTTGATGAAAGAGCCCGAACTTAAGGAACGGATGGTCCAGCAGATCTACCGCGACCTGCTATACCATGACGTGGTCCGCCGCCACCGGATACGTGACATCGACAAGCTCGAAGCCCTGGCCAATCAACTGCTGGCCTCGGTGCCGGGGCCGGTGACCTATAACGGACTGCGCCGGGCGCTCCAGGGTCGACTCTCCCTGGATTCTGTGGAGAGGTTCTGCGCCTACCTCCAGGAACCCTATCTCTTTCACTTCGTGCCCACCCACGCCTACGGCTCCGCCGCCCGCCAGCGGAGCCCCCGCAAGGTCTATACCATCGACAACGGCCTGCTACTGGCCTGCGCCTATCACTTCTCTTTAGATACCGGGAAACTGCTGGAGAACCTGGTATTCAACGATCTTCGGCGACAGGGCCTCCAGCTTTTCCGGTGGGTCAATCGCCGGGAGCTGGACTTCCTGGTCTGGAAAGGGGCCCGGGCCATGGCCCTGGTCAATGTCTCGGTCGAACTGACCCGCCCGGCCACCCGCACCCGGGAGCTGGAGGGGCTGAGCGCAGCCATGGCCGAGTTCGGCCTCTCCCTGGGCTGGTTGGTGACCTTGGACCACGACGAGATCATCGAGGTGGCCGAAGGCACCGTCAAGGCGGTATCCTATCGACGATGGGCCCTGGAATATCAAAACCGTTTGGTAGGTTCGGGCTGGGACCAGGCCGCTGCTACTACTAACGCTGCCGGTGACCCTTAGCTCCATCGCCTCTCGGGCCCGGTCCAACCCTCCACCCTGGTTATTAGCTATTGACCTTATTCGACGACTGTACCGCATTTGCCGCCCATGTGGAGCTAAGCTAAAGGCGACACCTCCACCATCTTCGTGGGCGTCACCAACGAGGGCCAGAGTGACATCGCCTACAAACTGAGCATATATTGTATGGCTCCAACAGAGTCACCGTCTCGGTCTCGGCCGGCGCCGGCATAACCAACCTGGTCCAGACCTGCCACTACTGTCACGCCTTCGTCCCATCCCAACGGCCACCAGCAGTACCATCAATAACATACCAGGGCCCGGGCTATCCTCCTCATCAACGTCATCCCACCGTTCGGGATCATCCGGGTAGATATCCAGCCTCAGGCCGGTGGTCGAATCGGTCTCGGTCATCCCCTCGTTCCATTCGTCCGGGTGGCCGTCGCCGTCGCTATCGAGGCTGGCTGCCGGATCGTCGGGATAGGCGTCGATGGCGTCACCCAGACCGTCGCCGTCGCCATCGACCAGCTCAAGGACCATCCTCAGCCCCGAGTTACCGGCCGCGACGATGATGGTCCCGTCCGGGCTGACAGCCACACCGTGGGCCATGCCTTCGACCTGGATGGTGCGTAGAATGACCGGGTTGCCGGGATCGGTCAGGTTGACGATGGCGACCCCCTCCCTGTCGATGGCCAGATAGGCCAGACCACCTCCTGAGGAGAGCACGATGTCGTTGGCCAGCCCCGCCAGTTCGGCTTCGGCCATGAAGGTGACATTGGTAAGATTTGACAGGTCATAGACCTTCATCAGGTCCGCCGCGTCGGCGATGTATACCAGCTCATGGATGATACGCAGACCCCGAAACTGGGTCAGATCGGAGCAGCCACAGGCCTCGCCAAAGCCCCCGACATAGCTTATGTTGGAGGGTTGGCTGATGTTCAGGATGGACAGACCGCTCTGGCCGATCGCCAGGAATGCCAGGTCCTCTTTGACTATCGACTCGTAACAGTAACCCGGGGTGTCGAACTCGCCTTCCGGCGTGGGATTGGCCGGGTCCGATACGTTCACGATCCGCAGGCCTCTGAGCCCGTCCGAGACATAGGCCAGCCCATCCGTCACCGTCACATCCTCGGCAAAACCGGGAGTGTCGAAACGACCCATCACGGTGGGAGCTGACAGAACCGACAGGTTGAAGATCCAGAGCCCCTCGTTGCCGGCGGCAAGGTAGGCCATATCGCCCACCACTGCCAGGCCCCGGCCATCCATCGGAGTGTCGTTGAAGCCCAGCTCCACCGGTGCCAGAGGTTCCGATATGTCGATTATCCGCACCCCACCGCGACCGGCGGCCACAAAGGCCAGGTCACCTTCCACAACCACGTCATAGGCCTTGCCCAGGGTGTCCACATGCGCCGCGTCGTTCCAGACCATCGCGGCTTCGGTTGAGATGGTGGACAGGCAGAGCAGAAAGACCGCCAGGGCCGGGATCAGCAGGAGGAGCCTGGACCGGGAGATCCACATGAACATATCAAAAGGATAGCTTCATCATTAGCTTTACGGTCGTGCGTGGGTCGTGCATGGGTCGTCGCCGTGGGCGCGGCCCATGTAACTACGCAGTCTGTCAGGGGTTATTCGAGCCTGCCTGCCTGCCTGCCTGCCTGCCTGGCTGCCTGCTTGCTTGG
>CAYSUX010000252.1:0-3837 GCA_964434315.1 uncultured archaeon | reverse complement strand
GGCCAAATACGAGACCGAGGGCAATCCCTACTATTCCACGGCCCGTATCTGGGATGACGGGATCATCGACCCGGTCGACACCCGCCTTGTACTGGGTCTGGGCATCAGTGCCGCCTTGAACGCGCCGATCCCCGACCAGCACTTCAGTCTGTTCAGGATGTAGGTGTAGATGGCTCTGTAGGTGCAAGTTGAGTGTCCCTTCCCTTCCGAAAAGATGAGCTCCAGCCCAGCTACAACCTTCATATCTCGGATATCACGGGTTGATGGGTTTCCGCCTCGAACGGACCCCTATTCGATATTAAAATCATCGGCTTCCTCATCCTTGGACTCTTTGGTGTCCCAGCCTTCATCCTCGTCTTCATCATCCTCCCACTCCAGGCTATCGTCGGGAGGGCTGGCAGGCGGGGCCTGCGGGGTGTTCATCGCCACCGGTGCGGGCAAGGATGATGAGGGGGCGGTCATAGGTGGCGGCAGTGGAGTCGCGGCCGGTGCTATCGGAGGTGCGACGAAAGCTCCCGGAAGACCCATGGGAACTCCTGAAGCGGGAGCCGCAACCGGAGCACCCATTGGAGGTGCCACAGGAGCAGCCACAGGAGGTGCGACGGGAGCACCCATCGGAACACCTGGTGTGGGTGTGGCCATTGGTGCCGGTCCACCGACCGGTTGAAGTGAAGCTGGTCTTGCAACCGGAGCCATGACCGGTTTGGCAGTGGGTAGTCCGCCAAGTGGGGTTCCCATGGGTCCTGGCGCGACCGGTCTGGCCACCGGCGAAACTGGGCGTCCCTGTCCCTGTGGCATGGCCGGCCTCCCCGGCGGGGTTCCGGGAGGGCTCTGGGCCCTCACAGTGGCCCGGGTCGGTTGTGATGCGGACTCGACCTTCCGGGAGATTTTCGCCTCGCTCCGGCGCTGTCGGTCGGCATCCACAAGGTGTCGCGCACGTTGCCTCTTCTTGGTTCTGGCCATGGGTTCGACGACACCAATATACCCGGGTTTATAATCGCCACGGCGAGGTGTGATACCTTTTCAGGGAAGTTCTCCAGAAAGGATATATTAATATTGTCGTGGCTTTCCAGCCTGGATGACCTCCGAACCGACTCCCAATGAAACCTACCAGACCTGTCTGATCATGGGTTCCAGGTCCGACCTGCCCATTGCCAAGAAAGCCACCTCCATACTGGAGCAACTGGAGATATCCTTCGAGCTTCGAATCGCCTCGGCCCACCGGACCCCCGATCATCTGACAGCAGTGGTCAGCGACTCGACCGCGAGGGTGTTCATCTGCTTTGCCGGGCTGGCCGCCGCCTTGCCGGGTGCCGTGGCTGCTTTGACCACCCGACCGGTGATAGCGGTTCCATGCGGTGGTAAGGTCCCGTATGATAGTCTGCTTTCCACAGTACAGATGCCTCCCGGTATCCCGGTGGCGGTGGTCGGAGTGGACCGTGGTGAGAATGGGGCTTTGCTGGCAGCCTCCATTCTCGCACTCTTTGACGCGACTCTGATGGAGCGTCTCAAGGAATACAGGAATGGTATGGCAGACAAGGTGCTTTCTGACGATGAGTATATAAAGTCTGAAGGCATATGATCATGGTGATAGAGCCCTTCCAAACAGGTTTCAAACAGGGTTCCAGGCCTGTCCGGCAAGCTGAACACCGTTCAAGTTACAGGCTTTTTTCTCATATTCTTTAACCGAAATAAGCGAAAGATATATTAAGAACCAGGTATTGCTGATAAATGGGCTGAATAGCCCAGGACATAACCATGAAACGAAAGCTCTGGGACAATGAGGAAGCCGTTTCGCCCGTTATTGCGGTCATTCTAATGGTCGCTATTACGGTCGTGCTGGCTGCCGTTCTCTACGTCTGGGCTTCGAGTTTCCTTGGGACCTCCAAGCAGACCCCAACGGGAGCTCTTAGTGCTTCGAAAGATGATGAAATGACCTGGAAGATCCAGGTCGTCAAAATGACACCCACGGTCTCTGTGAACTCGGTGGACTTCTACCTGCTCAAGCCGGATGGAACCACCCTTACCACATCCTCGGTGTCAGATATCTATGGCTACTACCCCGGTAATGGCAAGGGCGTTGTCTTCGCTGACAACGATTTCAACGGTAAGTTGAGCCCTGGTGATATGTTCACTCTCCATGCCGGCGAAAAAGGTGATACAGCCATGCAGGGCCTTCCTAACCTGAACGACTACAAGTTCAGGCTGAAGTTCGGCCCCACCGATGAGAGCATCGGTGTCGACATAACCCTAGCGTAGACCGGACAATTTGTCCAGCGGGTTGGACCCGGTCCAACCCGCCGTTTTTTTTTTCATTAATGCATGAAATAGACCATTCAGCATTTCAAAAGTCCGACCCGATTCTGTCGATTGCGACTAGCTGTGATGTTTTTGTCTGGGTCTGAACCAGAGCAACTACTTCAGGCTCTTTCCTGGCCCGTGAATCAATAGATCAGGTGGGTCGGATGGGAAATGTGAGTTCTACAGGTTCCCCAGTTAGATCTTCTACGGATACCATCAGATTAGATCTTCTCTTGATTGATATTATCCGTTTTGGCTTTGAATTGAATGAACCGAAGATCACGGGACATGGAACCTACGATGGAGGTCCCGATTCTATTCGATTCTAACGGTCCCTTCCCAGGGCAACCTGGGATCGAGAAGTCTGGTCAGCAATCCATGAGGGTCCAGGGACGGTGGTTGACCCGGAGCCCACAATCGAACTCGGTTTGGCCCTGCCAGCACCCCTTTCATGGGTTGGGCTATACTGAGATCCTTCAGATTGACAGACAGCCATTCGATGAGATCGGAAGAGGGGCGGGGTCGCTGGACCACCAGTCTCCCCCGGTGAATATGGACCGCGCCCATTGGCTTATCCGACCACCGCTCACGAAATGAGCCAGTTGAGTCCCGCCATCCGTGGGGTCCGGGATGGAACTGGGCGCTGGGCAGGTGGCCCCGTTCCAGCTCCAGAGCTACAAGCAATACCCCATCTTTAATGATGTATTCAATGGCCATGGGTCCGAAACCATCACGGTCCAGATGGTCCCAGAGCTGTCGTTCCAGGCTGATGAGCTGGGGACCCACCACCTCGGCGAGGCTATCTGGGCGTTCCAGTTCTACCAGAGCCAACCAGGTGGTTCGCCGGGCGGTGGTTCTAGCCAGTTCCGTTTGTGTCATGGGCTTGCGGGTCTCGGGGAAGAAGATGGTCCGAACAGGCCGTTCCAGCAGTTCCCGGGCTCCCAGGACCAGCGTGGCCAGGGCCCGCTCCCCCATCGCCGCCGCCACGTTGCGACGGGGATCCACCGGGTCGGTGACCCACAGGGCGGGCCCATTTTGTTTCGACCCCCTGGGTCGTGAGATGGTCGCCCGGTCCCCGTCAGTCCAGTCCAGACGAAGGGGAGGTTGCCATTCCAGGACCCCTTCCATCAATCCTGACATGTCCTTGTAGGCCAGGATCAGGAGTTCGCACAGGTAACCCGAGAACCCACCGATGGCGGCCTCGGCCCCGTAGATGCCCAGGCCCTTGCAGAACTGTTTGAACAGTCTGACCTGACCCTGCCCGGCCTGTGTGAGGTGGGTCTGGATGAATGCTGTATGATGGGGAGTTCGGTCCACCGCGGTCCGGATAGCCTGCCCGGGAGCGATCCGGTAGCAGGGCACCACATCCACCTCGAGGCCCTGAAAGGTCCCCCGGGTGTAGGGATGGCTGGCATAGAGCTTGCGTGGCTCATCGAGCAGCTTGTTACCAAGCCATAGCCCCTCCTGCTCCACTCGTTCGACCGGCGTGTCGGTATCGTAACACAGGAACAGGTCAAGGTCGCAGGGCCAGAGGTA
>CAYSUX010000251.1:0-3878 GCA_964434315.1 uncultured archaeon | reverse complement strand
GGCGATGGGGCATTTCCTGCATGAGCAGCCGGTTCTCGGTCCATGTGGCGTTCATCTTGGTTTGGGCCTTGCGAGCCGCCTTTTCATCGTCAACAACCACGCGGATTATGCCATTATCGGTATTTTCGAGCACCGAGGCGGCCAGGATGTTCACCACGCCGTTGGAGAGTTTCTTCGATATCTGCGATAGGGTTCCGGGGGAATTCTTGGCAAAGATGTTGAATTGACGCGTTATGGGCATTGCAAACCAACCTTTCAGATGAACGGTCGAAGAGTTATTTTAAGGTTATTATCATTTCAACCTCTAAGAGGTGTCGGGGGAAGGACACGAACCAGGATCGCTGAGGTATTGGACGCAAACGGTGCTCGGTGCATGGGAACCCGGGACCTGAGTGCCTGAGTACCTGAGTACCTGAGTACCTGAGTACCGGGGTACCAATCGTTAAGATGGTCCAATCCCTGACCGGGTCGTGACCTACGCTCCCCGACCCCGCGACCCCGATTCTCCCTTCAGGCTGGAGAGCGATTTCGAGCCTGCCGGCGACCAGCCAAAGGCCATCGAAAGGCTGGCCGGGGATTATCTGGAGCAAGCAGAGGGCCATGAAATGACCCTGCTGGGTGTCACCGGCTCGGGTAAGACCTTCACCATGGCTCACCTCATCGCCGACCTGGGATTGCCCACGCTGGTCATCTCCCACAACAAGACCCTGGCAGCCCAGCTCTACCGGGAGCTCAAGGGTTTTCTGCCCCACAACGCCGTGGAATACTACGTCAGCTACTACGATTACTATCTGCCCGAATCCTACATCCCCCACACCGACACCTATATCGCCAAGGAGGTCTCCATCAACGACGAGCTGGAACGACTCAGGTTGCGGGCCACCGGCTCACTGGTCAGCCGGCCTGACACCGTCGTTGTGGCCTCGGTCTCCTGCATCTACGGTATCGGCGTCTCCAGGTCCGATTTTGTCCAGCGAAATCTCCTCATCCTGCGACCCGGAGACCCCATGGGGCGCCGGGAGCTCTTCAAAACCCTGGTTGATCTCCAGTACGGTCGCAATGACCTGGCGATGGAAGCCGGACGCTTCCGGGTCAGAGGTGACATCATCGATGTGCACATCCCGGGAGATGACCATCCCATTCGCATCGAGCTCTGGGGCGACGAGGTGGAAGGGGTGAGCCGGGTCCATCTGGTGACCGGTGAGACCCTGGAGAGATTGCCGGCCGCTGTGATATACCCGGCTCGGCCCTTTGTGACCCCCAGGGACCAGATCGAACGCGCAGTAACTACAATTAAAGACGAATTGAAGGAACAACTCGACCGGTTCAAGGCTGACAATCTGCTGGTCGAGGCCCAGAGGTTGGCCTCCAGGACCAGATATGATCTGGAGATGCTCGAAGAACTGGGTTACTGCACCGGCATCGAGAACTACTCCCGCCACTTCTCCGGCAAGGCTGCCGGAGAGCCCCCCTGGACCCTGGTGGATTACTTCGCCGACGGTCCTTACCTGACCATTGTCGACGAGTCCCATGCCACCCTGCCCCAGTTCCACGGAATGTACAAGGGCGACCAGAGCCGCAAGCGGACCCTGGTGGACCATGGCTTCAGACTGACCTCGGCCATGGACAACCGGCCCCTGATGTTCGAGGAATGGCGTCAGAGGGTCGACCGGATACTCTATGTCTCCGCCACCCCCGGGGATTTCGAACTGGAGCGATGCGGTGGTGTCGCCCCTCGAAGCCTGCCAACCCCTTCGTCCCCGGAGTTCGCCTATGGCGGCAACGTGGTGGAGCAGATAATACGGCCCACCGGCCTGATCGATCCCGCTCTGACCGTGCTTCCCGAAAAGGGACAGATAGATGACCTGCTGGGACGGATCCGCCAACGGGTGGCGCGCAAAGAGCGGGTCCTGGTCACCACCCTGACCAAGCGAATGGCCGAGGACCTGTGCGATTACTACGAAAAGCTGAGTGTCAGGGTACGTTACCTTCACTCCGACATCGATACCCTGGAACGGGTGGAGATCCTCAAGGCCCTGCGTTCGGGTGAGTTCGACGTGCTCATCGGTGTGAACCTCCTTCGCGAGGGACTGGACCTGCCCGAGGTATCCCTGGTGGCCATCCTGGACGCCGACAAGGAGGGCTTCCTGCGCACCGCCCGGGCCCTGATCCAGACCAACGGACGGGCCGCCAGGCATGTCAATGGCGAGGTGGTGATGTACGCCGACCGCCGCTCCCGGGCCATGGAGGCGGCCATCGCCGAGACCGACCGACGCAGGGTCCTGCAGAGGGTCTACAACCGCAAACACGGTATAACACCCCGGACCATCATCAAGGCCGTGGAGTCGCCGGCCCTCTCAGCCCAGGCCGAAGCCCGTGCCGCCGCCGCCCAGGTCGCCGCGCGGATGGCCCAACAGGACCCCCGGACCCTGGTGGACAAGCTGGCCCGGTTGACCGAATCCATGGAGCAGCACGCCCGGCAGTTGGAATTCGAGCAGGCTGCCCGGCTCAGGGACGAGATAAGGGAGATCGAGAGGCTATTGGGCGGGTAGGATCCCGTAGATGTCGGCCTGGTGGCCCTTGCACACCGACCAGGGACCACTCAGAGTATCATCTCAATGAACGCTCTGTATCTTTGAGTCTCTGTGGTTTATCTCAATTTCTGGGTGACGGACTTGAAGCGGTACTTTGGGACGGAAGCCAAGATCTTGTTGATGGACACGTCCGAGGTCGATGGTAAGGATGCCGAGGGTGATGGCAGGGGGAAGAGGCTCCGGTGGTGCTTATCGGCAGGCAGGCTATAATCCTGACCCGGCGGGCGGCTGGGGCTGGGCGGGGCCGTGGTGCCGTGGTGGCGGCCCGCTCCCCGCTCCAGCAGATTAATTAAACCTAAAGCCCATCTAAGGGCCATGGCCCTCGTCAAAGAACAGGCCGTCAAGCTCATCAACGAGCTACCGTCGGAGGCTACCTGGGACGACATCATGTATGAATTGTACGTGAAGAAGAAGCTGGCAGTGGCCTTGAAGGCTACCGAGGAAGGAAAGGTCATTACCCACGACGAGGTCAAGCAAAGGTGCCCTCACAGCCCCAGCTTCCGGGCCATCTCGGCCTCCCGTTCCTTCAGGTAGACCACACAACTACCGTAGGCGTCGACCTTCAGCCGGTATTCGGGCATCACGATCAGGGTGGTGTTGGGTTGCTCGACCAGGGCCGGGCCGTCGAAGGCGTGTCCATGGAGCAGGGCCAGTCCGTCATACACGGGAATCCCGGCAAAGGCATTGGCGGACGGCAGGTAGGCTTCCCGGTGTCCCTTGAGGGCTCTGGCCAGGGGCACGTCGGTCTGTTTTTCGGTGGTGAACCTGGGTTTTTTGGTATTGCCGGTGGCCCGCAGCCGACAGTTGAGCAGCTCCACAGGCGTGCCTTCCTCTTCCAGGGAGTAGCCGTAGAGACGGTTGTGCTCGGGATGGAAACCGGCTGCCAAACCCTCCACGTCGCCCGCTGCGATCTGCTCCATGGTCACCGACACTGTCACCTCATGGTACTGCTTCTGGTAGCGTAGATCCAACGATGGGTGCATTTCCATCCGGTCAGCCGGGATATTCTCCAGTTCCAGCAGCTCGCGGCCCCGCCCTTCCATCTCCTGGAAAACCTCGATTAGCCGGTCGGGATCGAGGTCGGCGAAGGTGGTGGGGTAGGAACGCACGAAATCGTGGCTCAGGTCGGACATGAGCATCCCCGCGGCGCAGAATATTGAGGATTCGCGGGGTACCAGTAGAAAGGGGATCTCCAGCTCAGAGGCGATGGCGCAACCATGCAGCGGTCCTGCCCCGCCGGCCACGACCAGGGGAAAGTCCCGGGGGTCATGACCCCGTTTGATG
>CAYSUX010000250.1:0-3908 GCA_964434315.1 uncultured archaeon | reverse complement strand
CAGCGCCCCGCCCCTGGTGCGCAGGGTTGTGAAGGAGTGGTGACCGGGGGTGTCGATGAAGAGTAGACCCGGTATCTGCACCTTGATATTGTCCAGCATGGGTCCGCAGATGCGTCGGATCAGGGACATGGGCACCTCGGTGGCACCGATATGCTGGGTGATGGCGCCGGCCTCCTTGGCCACCACGGCGGTGCCCCGGATGTAGTCCAGCAGGCTGGTCTTGCCATGGTCCACATGACCCAGGACGGCCACGATGGGTTGTCGAAGGCGGCGGTCGGGGTCTACCACGATCTCTCTGTCATCCGCATCATCCCCTTCGCCTTCCGGGTCTCTGTCCGGATCTTTGTTTGAATCGTCCACGGTCTCGCCGTTCGTCTCTTCCTCATCGGTCTCAGCCTCGTCCTCGTTGTCGCTTGCATTACCTTTCGCGTTATCGCTAATCCTGCCGGTATCCGCATCAATGTCGGCCCGGGAACTTTCATTCCCGGTTTCGCTCCCATCGGGTCCCATATCCGCTCCATCTTCCTGTGGCTGCTCGTCAAGGTTCAAGTCGGCCTCTTCCATTGAGGCGTTGGAGTCGGTACCTGGCGGGGACATAGGCCATCACTGGTGTCAGGGTATCGGGAGTATTAATAGGAATTCGGAATTCGGTACCACCTCATGGGCAATCGCGCGCTCGCCTGAGAAGTGTGCGATAACAACGGTATTTGCTTCCGGCATTCAGGGTTCTCCCAGAACAGGCAGGTTGAAAACCATACTTTTGAACCATTTTTTCGAGGCTGGCCAGCCATAACGTCACAATGTTTATATATGTAGAGAAAATGAAAATATTCCTGGGGGCTTGCTCTAGCATGAAGATGGCACTGACATGCCTCACATCCAGAGCAGTACTGTTCTTCAATGCTTGGTACCCCAGGACCCCTTTGAGCGCCCAGTGTAATCCTTGCGGCCCCAAGTTATCAGTCTCTCGATCCTCCAGATAAAATCCAATGATCCCGGGGATTGATTCCAGTACCAATGAATTCAGGATTCAGTTTAATTGAAGCACTAATAATTCGATTCCGATACGCTGAATACTGTTCCGATACTGCTGAATACTGTTCCGATACCACTGAACACTGAACTGAACACTGAACTGAACACTGAACTGAACACTGAACTGAACACTGTTCTAGTACCGATGAATACTGTTCCGGTACCGATGAATTGAGATGGGTATTGCCCATACTGGATGGATTGACGCCTTGCCTGACCATCCTAGCCTGACCATTCTAGCCGACATCTTCACCCAGTGAACTGTCAACGGCGTCCAGGAACTCGGCCTTGCGGTCCAGGGGGACCGAGGCGCCGGCGGCGATGGGATGGCCTCCTCCCTGGCCGTCGCAGGCTCTGGCGGCTTGTGCCATGGCCCTGGCCAGGTCGATACCCCGGGCCACCAGATGCTGGGAAGCCCTGGAGGAGATATCCAGTCTCTCATCGCGAACGCTCAGGGCCAGCAGGGGTCGTTTCCGACAGAGCCAGTATGCCGCGGCCAGGCCGGCAACGGCTCCCTTCACCTTCGGTTCCCGGGATTCGAAGTAATGGAAATGACCCGCCGGACTGGTTGTCGGTCCCAACTCCTCCAGCCCGAGCAGGCCGTCGCGGACCTTCTCGTCGTACATGGCCCGGATGTTGGTCACCTGCTCCAGGGCGGCCCCATCGCCCATGGCGGCCGCGACGCCCAGGTCCCGCTCCCCTTCACGACCGGCGGCATTGATGGCCTTGGCCAGGATGGAGGCTTCCACCGGGTAGTCCTTCAGGGTGTAATCGGGAAAGAAAAGTCGTTCGCCGGCCTCGTGGGTGGCGCCCTGGGCCAGCAAGGCCAGTAACAGCTCGTTGGCCAGGTGGCGTAACTTGCGTTCTTCAAGTTGCCCGGGCACTGCTTCGGGATCGAACCCGCGTCGCTTCAGCCATTTGCGGGCGGCGCTCTCCCGACCGGCCAGTCCCACGAAATAGGGGTCCAGCGAATCGGCCAGGGCCCTGGCCAGGGTCTTTTCCGATGGCAATGCCAGTCCCTCGCCCCGGAGGATGTAGCCGCGTCGGATACCCTCTTCCAGCAGCTCGAGGTTTATATCGCTGAGCCTGGGAAGGTGTTGGCGGTCGGCGATGATGCCTGCCAGCGCCGGCTGAACCAGGTCCCAGTTCGCCGGGTCGAGGCTGACAGCCACGGTCAGGGCCATCGAGGCCCCGCAGGCTCCGTAGGTCCCATTGGAACCCAGCTCATGGGCGTTCATCTCCACCACATGGGAGGGCCGTTCGCCCTGCTGGAGATGGTGGTCCACGATCATGACCTGGGTCGGTGAGAGCCTATCCAGCAATCTTCGCTGGCCGGAGCCCAGATCATTGAACAGTATCCGCGGGTTCTGTTCGGTGACGAGACCTTCCACCGCGGCCTGGTCCAGTCCCGGGAATATGGATAGCTGTACCGGTATCCCGGCTCGCCTCAGACCCAGGGTCAGGATCGCGGCGCCGGTCAGGCCGTCGCCGTCGTAATGGCCCACCAGGCGCAAAGGTCCCTCGCCCTCCCTGATGGTCCGGGCCATCTCCCGGGCGCCCTCCCACAACCGCTCGGTTTTGGCGGCGGCCTTCAGGCTGCTATCGGTTTTTTTATCGTTCTTGGAGGCCTTGCGATCCTTCCGGGGGTTGCCATCCCCGGCGACCATTCTACTCCACCAGCAGCTTGGCCCGGTCCAGGGAGTACTTCCAATCGGTAGGTATGGTTCCCGAGCGCTTGTAATAGCGGGACAGTCGCAGGATCTTCGCCTCGGTCAACTGCAGGCCCCGCCGGTTGTGCTGGTCCTTGGAGTTGTGGCCCAGATGCTCTCCCAGACGCACGGCCTTGCGCATCAGGTGGGTCAGGTCCTCGGGGAGGTCATAGCCCACGTTCTGCTCGGCCATTATCTGGTAGATGGATTTTCCGGTGACCTGCTTTACCTGGGGGATCCCGTACTGGTCACGCAGGATGAGTCCGATCCTGGCACTGGGGTGGCCTTCCTTGGCCAGTTCGACGATCTTGTCGGTTATCTCGGGGGTTCCCAGGGTGACCCATTCGGGGGTCTCGGTACGGAAGGGGCGGGTTGAGCCGGAACGGCCCTTGCGGCGAGCGTGCATACGTGCCATGTTATTCTCCGAGAACTGCGGGAACATAGCCTGACCATTGCGGTCGAGCAGTCCCTTTATGGTGGGCGGCAAGCCAAGGGGGGTTATAAATAGTTGGCTGTAGGGCCGCGTCCTTCGGTCATGCCCGCCAGCAGAGCCTCCAGGGTGTCCAGCACCGGAGTGGCCACGCCCCGCTCCCGGCCCCGGCGGGTGACCGCGCCCACAAGGCCCTCCAGCTCCAACCGACGGCCGGCCCGCATGTCCTGGAGCATGGAGGGGGCGAAATCCATCAGGCCGTCCATGGCCTTCAACGACAGGGTGACGACCTTCCCGGGGATGGTATAGCCCTGGGCCCGACCCACGGCGGCGGCCTCGAGCATGGCGGCCTCGGCGAGGGCCCGCAGGGGCGGCGCTGCGGCCATCTCACCCAGGGTGGCGCCGGTGACGGCCGACAGCGGGTTCATGGCCGCGTTGGAGACCAGCTTGCGCCAGAGCCGGGTCTGGATATCCTCGACGACCCTGGTTCGAACACCCGTTACTTCAAGGCAGGCCACCAGCGCCTCTATCGCCTTTCGGGCCCAACCGGGAGCCAGGTCCTGAACCGGAGCCGGAGTACCCTCCGGGCCAAAGAGACCCAGGTCCATCCTGGGCGGACGGTCACAGTGAACGACCCCCTCCCGCCCTCTCTCGCTCTGCTCGATACTCGCGGCAACGATCAACACCGCACCGCCGGTTCGCTCCCAGCCGAAGCCGGCGGCGATGAGGGCCTC
>CAYSUX010000249.1:0-3947 GCA_964434315.1 uncultured archaeon | reverse complement strand
TAAGGAGCAGATCTTGAGCCTGCCGCCGTTGACCTGGCTAGGCTACCCCCGCACGGATCACATCTCATGGACGCGGCAGCTTCGGTGGCCGGAACCGGAGTCAGAGGAGGATATAAACCTGGGTGCGGGGATCGCCGTTCGGGATTTCTGAACTTTTGGATTTCTGAACTCTAAACTCCTGGACCAACCAGATACCCAATCCTTCAATGAACCCTCAAGTCCCCTGGTTTCGGTCAAGGGTCTCAAGTCGCAAATCATTGACATAGATAGGTCGGATCCTACCCTTATAGCTTTTATAGGGACTTGGAATAGGGCCTTCTCCCGAGACCAGGTCAACGACCCCGGTCGTCGGGGCATTCGATATCCGCGCCCGGGTAGTGTAGCTCGGTTTAACATCTAAGCCTGTCGAGCTTAGGCCTCGGGTTCAAATCCCGGCCCGGGCGCCAATTTATCGTAGTTCAAGGTAAGGGATTTCCTGGCTACAATACCATAAATGGAAAGGTCTACAATATCAATAACCCATTCATTTTGAATATGAAAGGCTCAGACCATCGATAACCCTGAAGACACCTGACTCATTCAATGAAACCATCTCGGTGAGGCATCCTCATTCATCTGGTTTTTAATCCAAGTCAAGTTTCGAAAACCTCAGTAGAATAGGTAGCGGGGGGTGGATTTGAACCACCGATCTCCGGGTTATGAGCCCGACGGGATATCCTAGCTACCCTACCCCGCTGCGTATGCTCGTAGGCTTGGGCGCATTGTCAGGTGGATAAAAAGCCTTGCCATGATCCATGCCCCAGTATGCCCGTATGCCTGCATACCAGCATGCCCCTGAATAACCCGTATGCCTGCATGCCGGGTTCCCGAGCTATGACCTGGGATCAATGGCCCAAGATCGCTCTGTGAGAACATACGGACTTGACTTGAGATGCTCATCCACCGTTCATCCTGGATCCTTCATCGTCCTGAAGCTGTTGGCCTCGACCCTTATCGCTTCCGGCCTCGGTGATGGCCTCGGCTGCGGCCTGGGCTCCGGCGATGGTCGTGATGAATGGTATCTGGAGTTCCACCGCCAGCCGTCGCATGGCGGCCCCATCGCGTACCGCTCCCGAGGAGGTTGTCGGGGTGTTGATTATCAGGTCCACCTTTCCCGCCCTCATGATGCCCAGGACATCGGGCTGACGATTCTCGTTGATTCGCCAGACAGCCTTCACCTCCAGGTTGGCCTGCCTCAGGACCGCAGCCGTTCCCCGGGATGCCAGGAGCCTGAAGCCCAGACGGATGAAGTCGCGGGCCACATAGACGGCCTCTTGTTTATCGGCGTCCCGAACGGTCAGGTAGACCGCGCCTCTGATCGGCAAGGACTTCCCGGCCGCCTCCATGGCCCGACCATAGGCTGCTCCGAAACTCGATGCCAGACCCATGGATTCCCCGGTGGATCTCATCTCCGGACCCAGTACGGCATCCAGACCCATCAGCTTCAGAAATGGAAAGACCGGGACCTTCACAGATGCCATTGACCAGGCGTGGTGACCCAGTGGCGCCACTGATGGAAGGGCGATGCCCGATCTGGATCGAACGGTTGGAACTGTGGTCCTGGCATCTGGTTTGCGTGCAGGTTTGGTCTTTGGTATCCATACTCCCGCTTCGTCCTGACCCAGTTCATAGGTGTCTTCCAAACCCTTCAGGGTCTCTCCCATCATTATCCTTGTCGCTATCCGGGCCAGTGGAATGCCTGCGGTCTTGCTCACATACGGAAATGTTCTGGAGGCCCTGGGA
The DNA here is from genome assembly GCA_964434315.1 of uncultured archaeon. Lineage (GTDB taxonomy): Archaea > Thermoplasmatota > Poseidoniia > MGIII > CAYLMJ01 > CAYLMJ01. The sequence continues at coordinate 2,165 of CAYSUX010000249.1, read as the reverse complement.
TTGGCCTCGATGATGTGGAAATCCCCCTTGTAGAGCGCCCACTGGATGTTGAAGCTACCCCTGGTATCCAGGGCCAGGGCCACCTTGCGACTGGCCGCTCTCAATCGTTCCAGTTGTTCAGGGCCCAATGACCTGGGAGGCGTCACACAGGCGCTGTCGCCCGAGTGGACCCCGGCCATCTCGATATGTTCCATCACGGCCCCGATGAGCACCTCCTTTCCGTCACAGACCCCGTCGACATCCAATTCCAGGGCCGGGTCCAGGAATCGGTCCACCAGTACCGGGGCATCGGGGCTGCAATCGGTGGCGGCCTCCATATAGGCCTCGAGATGTTCCGGGTCCCGGACCACCTCCATCGCCCGGCCACCCAGGACGAACGAGGGCCGCACCAGCACCGGATATCCGATAATGTGGGCAGCCGAGGCCACCTCGGCGAAGCTCGAACCCGTTGCCCCCGGCGGTTGGGCCACTCCGATCTTTTCCATAAGCGCTCCGAACTGGGCCCGGTCCTCGGCCAGGGCCATGGACTCCGGCAAGGTGCCGAGCATCCTGGTTGGAAGGTTCCGATCCCGGATGTACCCTTCAAGCCCGGCTGCCAGGTTGACCCCGGTCTGACCCCCGAACTGACAGATGAGGCCCCAGGGTCTCTCGGCTTCCAGGACCCCGCATATCTCCTCGAAGCTCAGGGGCTCGAAGTAGAGCCTGTCCGAGACATCGAAATCGGTGGAGACCGTCTCGGGATTGCAATTGACCATGACCGCCGCGTAACCGGCAGTTCCAAGAGCCCGGACCCCATGAACGCACGAGTAGTCGAACTCTATGCCCTGGCCTATCCGGATGGGCCCGGAACCCAGAACGACCACGGTCCGCCGGTCATCCCTCGCGATCCTGGGTCCGGCCTCGCACTCCTCTTTGTATGTCGAATAGTAGTATGGTGTGGCCGCGGCAAACTCCCCTCCACAGGTGTCCACCATCCTGTAGGTCGGCACGATCCCCATCTCAAGGCGTAGCCTGGCGATATCGGCCGGGTCCAGGCCCAGAACCGCTCCGATATAGACATCCCCCATCCCCAGTTCCTTTGCCCGGGACAGGGTCTTTCTGTCGAGCCCCTCTCTGGCAAGCTGCCGTTCCATCCCGATGATATTGTCGCACTTGTCAACAAAGAATGGGTCCCATCCCGACAGTCCGGCCACCCTTGCCACCGACCATCCCAGGCGCAAAGCCTGAAAGACCCCCTCCAATCGACGATCATTTGGTCTGCGCAATAGTTCCTCGATGGAACTTTCCTTTAGCTCCAGGCAGGCGGGCCAATCCTTTTTCAATTCCAGCGAGCGGTAGCCCTTGAGCAGGGCCGATTCGAAGTTCCGCCCCAGCGCCATTATCTCCCCGGTGGATTTCATCTGGGTACCAAGGCTCCGATCGATGCCCGGAAACTTGTCAAAGGGCCAGCGAGGGATCTTGACCACCACATAATCCAGGGTCGGCTCGAAGGCGGCCATGGTCGTCCCGGTCAGGGGGTTTGGTATCTCGTCCAGCCGCTTGCCGATGGCGATCAACGCGGCAACCCTGGCGATGGGGAAGCCGGTGGCCTTGGAGGCCAGGGCCGAGGAGCGACTGACCCGGGGGTTGACCTCGATGACCCGGTACTCCCCGGACGGCTGGTGGAAGGCGAACTGGACGTTGCAGCCCCCTTCGATATCCAGGGCGCCGATGATCCGCAGAGCCGCTGAGCGCAGGCGCTGATGGTCCTGGTCGGACAGGGTCAATACCGGCGCCACCACGATGGACTCGCCGGTGTGGACCCCCATGGGATCGAGGTTCTCCATGGAACAGACGCAGATGGTGGTACCGGCACCGTCCCTGACCACCTCATACTCGTACTCGGCCCAACCCAGTACACTCTCCTCGATGAGCACCTGGCCGATACGGGAGTATGCCAGACCCCGCCCGGCGATAACGGTCAGCTCGTCGACATCATTGGCGATGCCGCCGCCGGTGCCTCCCAGGGTGAAGGCCGGTCGCACCAGGACCGGATAGCCCAATCTCTCGGCGATGTCTATGGCCCCGTTCAGGGAACCGGCGGTTGCCGAGTCGGGCAGCGGCTCGCCGATATCGTTCATCCGCCGCCTGAAGAGCTCCCGGTCCTCGGAGAGAGCGATGGCCCC
>CAYSUX010000248.1:2115-3951 GCA_964434315.1 uncultured archaeon | reverse complement strand
CAGAGCATGGCCAGCTCAGGGTCAAAGCGGTTCATCCAACTCAAACTTGCGGGCGACCGAGTCCCTATCCGCAGTGGGTGTCACCTGCTGGACCGCGGCCTTGATCTCCTTGAGCTCCTGGGACATCTCCGCCACCGAGGGGACCTTGCCCAGCAGATCCTCGGCCGAGCCGATGACCCTCTCGAGCTGACCCTGATCCGTCACAAGCCGATCCGGTACCGTCTTGGAGGTACCGATGTACTCGGAAGCGCCCTCCATCAGTTTTGATACCTCGAACGGCAGGACGATCTTGGTGGCCTGGCCGTTGCCGATGGATTTCAGGGCGTCGAGGGAGAGCACGGTAAGGGCCTTGGAATCCAGGGAAGCGGCGCCCATCGAGGTGATGCGCAGACCCTGGGCCTGACCCTGGGTGACCAGTATCTTGGCCGTCCGCTCGCCCTGGGCTTCCAAGATACGGGACTGGCGGATACCCTCGGCGGCCAGGATGCGGGACTGCTTCTGACCCTCGGCGCGCAGGACCTGGGATTGCTTCTCGCCGTCGGCGCGCAGGATGGAGGCCCGGCGCTCACGCTCGGCCGATGACTGCTCCTCCATGGCCCGCTTGACCTGGGGCGATGGCTCGACCTCGCGTATCTCCACGTTGTGGACCTTGACTCCCCAGCGGTCGGTCTCCTCGTCCAGCCGGTCCCGCAACCGGGCGTTGATGAAATCCCGGTTGGAGAGTATCTCGTCCACCTCCATATCGCCGATAATGGACCGCAACGTCGTCTGGGCCATGAGTATCGTGGCTGTGACATAGCTGTCCACATCGAGTATCGCGGCCTTGGAGTCCACCACCTGGAAATAGACCACGGCGTCCACCATGGTGGGTGCGTTGTCCTTGGTGATGACCTCCTGGCGGGGCACATCCAACGGCCTCACCCGAAGGTCCAGGATATTGACGATCGATACCATGGGCCAGACAAAGTTCCAGCCCGGCATCAGGTTCCGTTTGTACCTGCCCAGCAGGAAATAGACCCCTTCCTCATACTGCTTGATGATCCGGATGCCGCTTAATATCACAGCAACGCCGATGAATATGAAGAACAGTGTTAGCGTTAAATATAAATTCACGTTCATCAACCTCTATTCATTCGATTTCTCAGGGGTTTTAAGCTCCCTGACCTCCAGATGTACTCCCTTGGCGTCTACCACCTTGATCTTGGAGCCCACGGCGATGCGCTTGTCGTCCACGGCGGTGGCCGCCCATTCCCGGTGGTCGATGCGCACCTTGCCGGAGATGGAATTGGGTTCGACGGTCTTGATGACATGTCCCTCCTTGTCTTTGAGAGCTCCGATGGTCCCGTAGGCCGGGGAGTCGGGAGGGGCCAACTTCTCGTATCCCTTCATTGTGACAACCAGTGTAACGATGCTGACCAACACCAGGATCGGGACCGATAGCCAGCTATCCCAGACATCGGGCGCAACCAGGGCAATGGTTCCAAGGACGATCAATACCATCGCGGGTACCGAGATAAGGAAACCGGGAGTGGATAGTTCAAGGAGCAGGAGCATCACTCCGGCTACGATCAGGATCAAACCCACGAGGAAAGGCTCAGCCATATGCCACCTGGTTCCCGTGAACCGAGGATTCTATATATGTCTTTCGTGCCCGCCCGCCCCAAGCGCCACCCCGTGCCCTGCGCCACGCCGCCCGTGCCGTGCCGTGCCATGGCACCGCATCCCGGCAGCACCCGCTGAGGGGACTTCGAATGAACCGTGAGCCCCGGCCCGGGTTACCGGAACCGGTGTGATCGGCGTGACCGGCGCGACCTGCGGCGACCCTGGATAGCCGTC
>CAYSUX010000248.1:0-2105 GCA_964434315.1 uncultured archaeon | reverse complement strand
CCAGTATGGCCAGGGCGGCAACGGGTCCGATGGCGGGGCTGTCATCCGGATCTGAGGTGGCCGGGTCAATGGACTCCAGTACCAGAACGAGGGTCACCGTCTGATGGTCCGTGCCCTCCTGATTGTCCAGAACGACCAGAAAGGTGTCTCCCTCGATGGTCTCCCATTCCAGAAGAGCGCCCCTTGAAGCGATCCGTTCCGACATCAACGAGGTCGAGTTGTACAACATGAGATCTATCGTCTCGGGCTCACAGGCGAGGGTCATGCCGGCCCCGACCAGCGGATATAGCTCGAAACCCACCATGACGATACCGCCCCTGGGAACGAAGAAGGAATATTGTCCTTCCTCCACGATCTGTATCACCTGTTCGTAGCCCACGACCTCCAGTTGGACCGTGGCCCCGGTCCCGTTGGCCAGGAACCTCAATGGCATCTGGAATGTGGCTTCCTCGACGTTTTCAGGAGCCGTCACGGTGACAACGACCGATATACTCTCCTGGGGCTGGATCGGGATCAGGCCCGAGACCTGGACCGACCACCCGGCCGGAGGCGCGATGTCCGACTCGGGCAGCAAGGCCCGGTTACCGGTGTTGGTAAGGGTCACGACCACCTGGGCGTCGTCCATCGCGGGTACTGCCAGGTAATCATGGTCCAGGACGGCCTCCAACCTGTGGACCGGGTCCCAGATGAATACCAACTGACTCAGGTCGAGGTTGCCGCCCGGGAATGGTTCGTCAGGGGTTATTTTGATGGTGATGAGTTCGAAATCACCGTCCCGGGCCCTTGTCGAGGGGCGTACATCCAGCTCGAATGGGAATCGCGACAGGGGTTCGATGGAGTAGTCGGTCTCGCTGATCTCGGCCTGCCAGCCGGATGGGCGCTCCAGGACCTCGATCCGACCGGTTTCGTCGAGCTCGCCCAGGTTGGTGATATTGAACCCGATGGACACCCATTGACCCGGTTCGGCCAGGGTCATATGGGAAGAGCTCGTCATCGTGAGCTCGCGGTGAGGCGGCATCACGAGAATGGAGACCTCATCAGACCAGAGGCTCTCCCAGCCCAGGTCGTCCCTGACCTGCAGAAGGGCCTTGTAGCTACCTTCATCGGGATAGGAGTGCTCGACATGGTCCAGGGTCTGCCAGTCGAGGATATCACCATCGCCCAGATCGAACCGGTATGCGAGGATCTCCCCGTCGTCCACCGAATCCTCTGCCGACAGGGTCAGGCTCTCATCTTCCTTGAGGACCGAGAGGTTCGATATCAGGATCGCCACAGGGCGGCTATTCACCCATATCTCTATGGGATTGGACCAGCCACTTCGGCTACCCTCCCCATCCCTGACCTGGAGTTGGGCCTGATAATGTCCCGGCTCGTGGTAGATGTAGCCGGTGCTTGCCTCTTCCAGCCAGTCGGTGGTCGTACCGTCGCCGAAGTCGAATCGGTAGTCGGTCAGGTTGTCCTCGGAGTCGTGGGAATCATAGCCGTCGAAAAGGACCTCCCATCCCGGGCGGGTCGTGGTGGTGTTGACCCCCAGGCGGGCCAGGGGTCCGGCGTTCACGCGCACCGTCAGGGCCTCGGTCCATTTCGAGTGCCAGTCATAGGTATCCACGACCTGCGCTCGAACCCCGTATTCACCGGGCCATTCGTAAGCGTATTCCAGCAAAGGCAACGGCTGCCAATCGCTGATATTGCCGTCACCCAGGTCGAAACGGTAGCCGATGACCCCCAGATCATCGGTGGAGTCGCTGCCGTTGAAGGTGATCCACTGACCCTGCTCGGTCAGCGTCGTGTTGGAGGTCAGTTCGGCCACCGGGCGCTCGTTGACCCTCAGCGCCCACTCCGACGACCACTTGCTGGTCTGGTCCTCATTGTCCTTGACCTGGACCTTGGGGAAATAGAGGCCGGGATCCCGGTAGACATGCTCGTACCGGGGGTCGGGGCCTTGCCAGTCGGTGACATTGCCGTCATCCAGGTCAAAGCGGTGATCCACCACCTCACCGTCGCTGTCATGGGAGTCACTGGCGTCGAAGGCGACGGTACATTTTGTTATTGTTACCGTGAGATTGGCGTTCTTCTCTGCTACAGTTGTTGAGTTTATTCGGATG
>CAYSUX010000247.1:0-3966 GCA_964434315.1 uncultured archaeon | reverse complement strand
GATCCTACCGGTCCTGGGTCACCGGCTCATCCTCAAGCCCGAGGCTCGGATCCGGGGCATCAAACCCGAGGCGATCCTCAACGAGGTCATCACCTCCATAGCCGTTCCGGCGGCCCAGATAAATGCTTAGTCGCAAGGGCATCCTGTTGCTGGGGCTGGGCATCCTTCTGGTCCTCTTCGGCCCCCTGATCAACAATCTCCAGTTGATGCTACTGGGCATCACGCTGCTGGGATTCGTAACCTTGAACTCCCTGGTCAACACCCGGCCCATCAAGGTCAAGGTCGAGCGGCGCTTCACCGACGAGAAGGTCTTCGAGGGGGGGCGTATCGAGGTGGATCTGGTCCTGATGAACCAGGGTCGCTCCATCGGCTTCCTGGAGGTCTTCGACACCCTCCCCGAGGAGCTACAGCTCGTGGGTGGCGCCAACCACACCATCACCCGTCTGAAGCGCAAGGACGCGCTCATCATCCACTATTCCATCGAATGCCCCCTGCGTGGGGAGTACAAGCTGGGTCCGGTCAAGATGCGATTGCAGAACCCCTCCTTCCTCTTCTTCTCCGAAGTGGAGCTGGAAGCCTTCTCCACCATCGTGGTCTTCCCGGCGCTGGAGGAGATCGAGGGGGTTGACCTCTCCAGCGAGTTCCCCAAGATGTACCAGGGCGCCATGCCCATCCGGAAGCTGGGTACCTCGGGAGAGTTCTACGCCATCCGGGAATATCTGCCCGGCGACGACTTCAAACGTATCAACTGGAAGGTCTTTGGAAGGACCCGCAAATTGATGGTCAACCAATTCGAGCGGGAGGACATCTCGGATGTGATGATAGTTCTGGATGCCAGAACGATCACCTGTGTGGGCACCAAGGTCCGCAATCCCCTGGTCTTCTCCTGTCGCGCCGCCGCGGCATTGACCAACTTCTTCCTGTCCACCCGAAACCGGGTCGGCCTCATGATCTACGGCGCCCGGGTCCAGACCCTGGCCCTGGACACCGGTGAGCGCCACCTCTACGATGTCCTGACCGCCCTGGCCGAGGTCAAGGCCGAAGGGGAACTGGGACTCTTCTCGGTCATGGACACCCTGCGCAACCACACCCCCCGCTCCCCCATCATCCTGATCTCCAACCTGGACCATGACGACACCGCCATGGAGACGGTGCGGGAGATCGCCGCCCGGAATTACAAACTGACGGTGCTATCGCCCGACATGCTGGAGTTCGAGAAGGAGGAGCGCCGGATATCTCCGGCAGCCTACTTCACCGAGAAGGCGGCCCGGGAGGGGGTGCTGGACGAGCTGCGCTCATTATCGGCCAAGGCCATCGACTGGAATCCGAACCAGATCCTGTCGGCCCTGCTACTGGAGGTATCCCGTCGATGACCCGTAATTTCGGCGGAGCCCGCATCAGGCTGCTGGTCATGCAGGCCCTGGCCCTGATCGCCCTGATCATCCTGCTGGGGGTGGCCCAGCTCATCAACCATCCCCAGGATTCGCTGATAGTGGGTCTGATCGAGAGCATTCTCGAGTTCGCCGGTCTTGGTATCTCGGTCACCTTCCCGACCTGGGGCCTGGCGGCCTCCATGGTCTCGGGGCTGTTGCTGGGCGTTCTCATGATCGCTCTTTCCCGCAAGCCGGCCCTGATAGTGGGCCTGCTCATCGGCCTGCTGGTCCTGGCCGTCGGGATCAACTTCTATCTCTGGGACAGCGGCGTGTCAAGCCGGGGAACCGCCTTCGGGATCTCAACTGACAATACCTTCATGGACGCCAAGGCTGACTGGAAGGCAGATGAGCTCAAGGGCTACCACCTTTTCATCGTGTCGGGGACAGGCAAGGGATCCCACCTGGAGATCGTCGGCAACGATGCCCATACCCTGACCCTGGAAGGCAGCTACAAGAACGGAGAGCTTCCCACCGAAGGTCAGTCCCGGTATGTCCTTGTGTCACCATCGGGGTACAAGGATCTGAGTTCCCTGGTTCGTGTGGAGCTGAGCCTGCTGATGGGGCTGCCTCTTGCCGCCGGTCTCTTCGGCCTGGTCCGTCAAAGCCTGAAGGGGGTCGGAGGCGCCGCCCTGCTCATCCTGTTGCTGCCGCTGAACCTGGGGGGCAATACCTCGGACAACATCCAGTACATCCTGGCCTTCGTTCTCACCTTTCTGATCTTCATGGAGCTGGGTTATGCCCACTTCCGATATGCCCGCTATGCCCGTACCATGGGCGACAGTTCCGATTTCTTCGGGGTGATCCTGTGGTTCTTCGGCATCTTGCTGGCGGTCATCTTCTTTACCACCTTCCTTACCGCCGCGGCCATCTCCTTCCATGATCTGCTGGGCACCCTACTCCCCAGGCGATTCACCATCACCATCGAATACGGCACCATCTACGGCCAGGCCATCAGCGTCCTGCTCTTCTTCTTGTTACTGGCCATGGTGCAATCGATCCTGGCCCGCAAGTACCTGGCCAAGCCGGTGGAAAAGCATGTGCAGGAAAAGGAGGAGGATGTGCAGGAGAGGGAGTTTGCCGGGTCTGCCGGTTCCCAGGCGATACCGGTGGAGGTGATCAATGCCGAGGAAGGTATCCAGGTCGTCGAAGCGGCCAAACCGTGAGCGGTCAGGGGAAGATGCACCTGCATGACGTTCATGGCGGCTGGCCACCCGGACCGGACAGGACCGGTGAACTTTCAACCCGTCACCCAGAGGCTATGAACATTTCCTTTATATCCTCCACGTCGTAGAGCAACACCCGGCCATGCTCGGCCGCGCGGCCCTTCAATGATGGTGTGAAACCGCTTTTTGAGAAGAGAACATACCATGCCTGTCGCCTGGATGAGAAGGAAGCCGGGGCAGGCCGGGCCCTTTGCAGCAGCTCGATCAGGGTCTGGGGACCCAGGGGCTGTGAACTCCACCAGCACTCGCCCAGCAAGAGCACCTTGCGTGACTCCCTATGGGCATCTGGGTCGCGGCGGCCCTTGCCCGCGAGAGGGGAGGAGGCGGGCGAGGCGGTCAATCGCCGGAGGTTCAGGGGGAGGCGACTGTCCAGGGTCCGGGGTCGAGCCAGGCCCAGGCCGGCAATGTCGAATCGGTCACCCTTGCGATCCCACCAGCCTCCGACACGCTCGAGTTCGAAGGGTAATCTACCCCGCTGACCGAGATGGGACAGATATTCCCGGGCCATATCAGGGAAACGATGGGCCATGAATGCCTCCAGATCCCCGGGCAGGTCATCTCGTAGCCTCTCAAGCCGCCCCAGCTCGATATCACTGCGATGGGGGTGGAGATATCGAAAATAAAATTCAAAAAGCGGATCGGTAAGCCTGTAAATGCCCAGTTTGGAGGGCTTCGGCCCACCTTCGCAAACGGGTACAACATACTCGACCAGCCCGGTATGGTCGATGAGCTCGTGAAGGTAGGGGCTCAGGGAGGTGGGCAACACGTCCACCAGGGTGGCGATGGACCGCTTGGAATGATGGCCCGCGCCGATGGCGGCCAGGATCGACATATGGGTACGATGGGCGCGGCCCAGGGAGTTGAACAGGCTCTCACGGACCATTTGACGCAAGGGGGCCAGGGGTTGAAGTAGCAGTCTCTCGACGGCTTCTCGGGCGTTGGCGCAGCCATAATGGCCCAGCAGCCGATAGTAATGGGGCAAGCCGCCCAGGAGCGCGAACAGTCCCAGTTCCTCTTTCAGATCGATGATGCCGTTCTTCCGGAGACTGTCAGATACGGCCGTGAGGCTCAACGGCTTCAGTTCGACCATCTCGTGGGAGAAGCCGGCCAGGGGGCCATCATCGTCCAGAAGCTTCCGGACCTTGCCCGAACCGGTCAGGATCAGGGTCAAACGGCAGCCCTCACACCGGGTGTTCCGGAGCCGACCCAGTATCTCGCTAACCTCGGGGACCACCTCCACCAGATGGTGGAAGCCATCGATGGCCACCTCCACCGGTTCGACCCGGCCCTGTTCCCATATCCTTCGCCAA
>CAYSUX010000246.1:0-4007 GCA_964434315.1 uncultured archaeon | reverse complement strand
AGCATGTGCTCTTCCTGCAGCGATTTCCCAGAGCCGCCTTCGAGGTGCAGATGGAGGTCGTCCAGGCCGCCGCCGGCACCCGCTGCGCCGCCCTGACCGCCGCCTCTGTGGCCCTGGCCGACGCCGGAGTGCCCATGCGGGACCTCATCCCCTCATGCGCCGCCGGAAAGGTGGCCGACACACTGGTGCTGGACCTGGACAAGAAGGAGGATAACTTCGGACAGGCCGACCTGCCGGTGGCCATCGTCCCCCGCACTGGTGAGGTCGTGCTGCTACAGATGGACGGACACCTGACCCAGGAGGAGTTCCCCAAGGCCCTGGACCTGGCCATCGAGGGATGCAAACAGGTCTACGAGATACAGAGGGAGGCCCTGGCTCGTCGATACAGCCAGATACCCACCGAAGGAGGTGAGGCCTGATGGCTGCTGTCGCAAAGATCATGGCCAACATCAAACGGGATTACCTTCACAAGCTCATCGAGACCGGACAACGGGTCGACGGCAGGGGTCTCAACGACTACCGACCCGCCACCCTGCGATCCGGGCTCATCGACACCGCCGAGGGATCGGCGATGGTCACCCTGGGCGACTCCAGGGTCCTGGCCGGTGTCAAGATGCTCATGGGGGAGCCCTATCCCGACACCTTCGACAAGGGTGTCATGACCACCAACGTGGAGCTGGCCCCCATCGGCCACGCGCTCTTCGAGGCCGGCCCGCCCCGGGAGCATGCCATCGAGCTGGCCCGGGTCACTGACAGGGGCATCCGTGAATCGGGAGCCATCGACCTGAAGAAACTCTGTGTCGAACCCCACGAGAAGGTCTGGATCGTCTTCATCGACATGCATATCCTGGACCATGACGGCAATCTCTTCGATGCCGCCAGCCTGGCAGCCTTGAGTGCCCTGAGCTGTGCCAAGGTCCCGGCCGCGAAGCATGACCTGGGCGAGGACTATCCCCTGCCTTTGACCTGCAGACCCCTGACCTGCACCTCGGCGCTGGTCAACGGGAAGCTACTGGTTGATCCCACCTACGAGGAAGAACAGGTCATGGAAGGCCGGATCACGGTCTCGACCGACGATGATAACATCGTGCGGGCAATGCAAAAGGGCCATGGCGGAGCATTCTCCCCCGAACTGATCAAAGAGGCGGTGGCGAAAGCCAAGGAGAACACCGCGCCCCTGAGAAAGCTACTCGAGGAGGTAAAGTGAAATGGGTCGACGAACCAAGAAGGTCGGAGCTTCCGGGCGTTTCGGTTCCCGATACGGCGTAAGCCTGCGTAACCGTTTCGCAGCCGTTGAGAAACGCCGAAAATCCTTTTACGAGTGCCCCCAGTGCGCCCACAAGTCGGTGAAGCGGCAGGCGGCCGGTATCTGGCGTTGCCGCCATTGCGATCTTGTCTTTGCCGGAGGCGCCTATATCCCCCAGACCACCCGTGCCAAACAGAGGCGTCGGATGCCCATCAGCACGGAAATGGTAGACCAGGACGAGATTTGAGGAGGGCCAAAGATGGTTGAGTACAAATGCGCGGTCTGCAAGACCCCTCTCGCCGAGGACACCGCAGTGGTCGGGGTCGTATGCCGAATCTGCGGAGGCAAGGTCTTCTACAAGAAGCGGCGGGCCACCAAGAAGACCCTGAAAGCCGAATGAAGCCCGAGACGGGTTGCCGGGCCAGGGTGATCCTGAAAGCGGGTCTCCACGCCCCGACCATGGCTCAGGCTTTGGCCGTCGAATCCAAGACCCAGGATAGCAGCACCCCGGTCACCGTCGAGCGACTTTCAAAAGGACGGGTTCAGCTCACGATCAGAGCCCCCAGACCGAGCCTGTTGCGGGCAGCCCTAAAGGCTTATCTGCAATGGGCCGCATGCTGCCATCAAGTGAGTCTTCGATCAGAGTCTTCCAAGACATGAACCAGGAGTAATCAGAATGGACATCCCAGATCAGTTAAAGAAGCAGATACAACAGCTTCAGCAGTTGCAACAACAGGGCGAGATGGTCGCCAACCAGCGCGCCCAGGTGGAGATGACGACCCGTGAACTGCAACAGACCCTCAAGGAGCTGGAGAAGCTCTCGGACAAGGAGACCCTATATCGCTCCATCGGCTCGGTCATGCTCAAGGTCAAGTCCAGGGATGACCTGGTCACCGAGCTGAAGGATGAGCAGGATACAAATGAGCTGAGGGTAAAATCCCTGAAAGGTCAGGAGGATCTCTTGAAGACGCAACTGCAGAAGTTACAGGAGCAGATCCAGGGTCAGATAGCCTCGATCCAGGGTCAGGCCGGTGGCGGTCTCGGTGGCGCCCTTGGAAGTTGAGATACCATCCAAAGGTGATCTCGAGCTTTGCCACAAATCGCTGTCGGGCACCCCCGCGCTGGCTCTTTTACACTCCAACGCCGACCTCGATTGTGTCGGCTCGGCCATCGCCCTGAAAGAAGCCTATCCGGGGATGACCCTGTCGGCCCCCCTGGGAGTTTCGGGCGCAGGGAACCGGCTGGTCGCCGGACTGGGTCTTGAAGCCATATCCGAATCATTACCGGATGAACCCGGAGAATGGGAGCTGATCGTGGTGGTGGATACCAGCAATCCCTCCCAGGTCAGCCTACCGGAGCCTGCCGGGCGGATCCTGGTGATCGATCACCATCAACCCCTGTCCGGCTGGCCTGAAGGGACCCTGCTGATCAACGACCCGGAACGGACCTCGTGCGCCGAGGTGGTATTGGACCTGCTGGACTATGCAGGTATCGAACCCACTCCGGTGGGTTGCCTGGGTCTGCTGGCCGGCATCGTGGCCGATACGGCCCATTTTCGCCATGCCAGACCCGGGACCCTGCTGACCTTCGCCAGGTTATTGCAGATCCATGACCAGTCGGTCAGACAGGTCTTCGAGCTGTTAAGATCCGATCCTCACCAGGAGCTATCCCGTCGGGTGGCCCAGCTCAAGGGCGCCCAACGGTTGCGATATTACAAGGAAGGTGACACGCTCATCGCCCTGGCCCGGGCCGGGGCCTTCGAGGCCGCCACGGCCAACGCCCTGCTCGGACTGGGAGCCGATGTGGCCTTTGTCGCATCGCAGAAGAAACGAAAGGTCCAACTCTCGGCCCGCTGTCATCAGAGGGTCGTGGAACTGGGTCTCAACCTGGGTCTGTTGCTCAACGAGCTTGCCGACCTGACCGGGCTCGAGGGTGGCGGGCATCCCGGGGCCGCAGCCCTCATGGGCCAGGGAGACGCCGAGGCCCTGTTGAACCTGGCCTACCGCAAGACCAAGGAGTTCCTGGATCAGCGGCGGTAGTTGCCGTATGCGGCGGCGCTCAACCCGAAGTGCGCGGTACTTCGAGTGATTTTCCACAACCCATTTATAAACGGGTCGTCTGGGTCGACCTATGGCGATGGCCAGAGATCTCCTGAAGATATATGGACTGGTCTTTGGCAATCTTCTCATCATCCTTTCGGTGCAATTCATCATCGTCGCGTTCACGTTGAATCCCGAGGAAAGCGGCCTTTCCAGGGACCAATCGATGCAACTCCTGTATCCCTGTATCCCGGTCCTGATGGCCGGAATAATCCTGGTCGCCATCCTGCTACAGCGCAATACGATACCTTTCTACTGGGTCAACCAGGGCCAACAGACCTCCCGGCTACCGGCCCAGCAGGCACCCCCGATCCAACCGCCTCCCCAATATCCGGTACAGCCAAGACCGGGCATCCCCATGGGGACACGACAGCAGACCCGACCGCGCACGCAGGCTCCACCTATGAGACCTATGGAACGCCCATTGGAGCAGGCACAAGAACCCCGAAAAGAACCATTCCAGACATCCCGGCCACAGAGGGTCGAGGTCCCTGAAGATGATAGACCGAACTACCTGCGCTATTCGAGGGGGCTGCACTACGCGCCCCACTACCATGGTTCCCGGTACTACCAACCCGCTCATCGTGATGTGCCGGCGAACATCGGACCTTCGATTAACAAATAACAGCATCGTCAATACACTGCCCGGGCGCCACCGCCAC
>CAYSUX010000245.1:0-4041 GCA_964434315.1 uncultured archaeon | reverse complement strand
GAGTGAGAGAGTGAGAGAGTGAGAGAGTGAGAGAGTGAGAGAGTGAGAGAGTGAGGTACTCGGCGATGGAATGTGATTCTGGAATGACTGGTAAAAAAAAATCCATCCTTCAACAGTCATCACCACGACCTCGAATCCCAGGAGGAGGGTAGTTAGGCCGCCTGCCACCTCCGCGCCACAAAGGGGGGCTTGCTACAGCAGGGCGCACACACCATATAAAGTCGGCAACAGTGCCAGACGGCTAACCTGATATTGCGGGCCATTCTATTTAAATCTTTTCGCACCGGCGTACTGCTTTTTCGAACTAGATTATTAAGCTTTTGGACCTTTTTGGAAGTGAATGGGCGAGGTCCCATCATGAATGCTAGTCAGCGATATATGCTGGAATACGACGAGGGGGTCATGGTTCATCCTGAACCGGCCCTGGACGCATCGTTGTGCCGAGACCGGGCGGGCTTCGAGCCACCACCTGGTCTGGATACCCCCGGGAGCGACTCAAATCCTCAGCCACGGTCTACCTTCGGTCATCCTGGAACTGAAATGTGTTCTACAGCATTTCAGCTACGGCCTACCTTCGGTCGGCCTGGGACTGAAATCCAGATTAGAGCATTTCAGCCATGGTCTTGCCAATGTCTGCCGGGCTTTCGGCCACCCCGGCGCCGGCGGCCTTCAGGGCGGCCACTTTCTCGGCGGCGGTGCCCTTGCCCCCGGCGATGATGGCTCCGGCATGGCCCATCCGCTTGCCCGGCGGGGCCGTGCGTCCGGCGATGAAGCTGGCCACCGGTTTGCTCATCTCCTCCTTGATGTATCGGGCCGCGTTCTCCTCGGCGTTGCCGCCGATCTCGCCGATCATGACGACACCCTTGGTCTCGGGGTCGGCCTCGAAGGCCTTGAGCGCGTCGATGAAGATGGTACCCACCACCGGGTCGCCGCCGATGCCCATGCAGGTCGATTGGCCCAGGCCCAGCCGGGTGAGCTGGTCCACAGCCTCGTAGGTCAGGGTTCCGGAACGGGATATGACGCCGATGGGACCGGGCTTGAAGATGTAGCCGGGCAGGATGCCCAGCTTGGCCTGATCGGGGGTGATTATCCCGGGGCAATTGGGTCCGATGACCTGGACGCATTTGTCGGCCAGATACCGCTTGGCCTTCACCATGTCCAGGGCCGGGATGCCCTCGGTGATGGGCACGATGACCCCGATGCCATCATTGCAATCACACTCGCATTTGCCACCGCAACAACAGTCACACTGGCAGGCGCAGGAGGCGGCCTCCATTATGGCGTCACCGGCAAAGGCCGCGGGTACGAAGATTATCGAGGCATTGGCCCCGGTCTCGGCCACACATTCGGCCACGGTGTTGAACACCGGCAAGCCCAGGTGCTCCTGACCCCCCTTGCCCGGTGTCACGCCGCCCACGACGTTGGTGCCATACTCGATCATCTGCTCGGCATGGAAGGTACCGGTGGCGCCGGTGAATCCCTGGATGAGCAATTTTGTGTCCCTGTCTACCCAGATGGACATATCATTCACCTCCCTTGACAGCCTTTACTGCAAGCTTGGCGCCCTCGGCCATGTCCCTGGCCGGGATGATGGTCAGGCCCGAGTCGGCGATTATCCTGCGACCCGTGTCGACGTTGGTTCCCTCCAGGCGTACCACCAGCGGCCGGTCCAGCTCCACAGCCTTGGCCGCGTCCACGATGCCCTGGGCGATAACGTCACAGCGGACGATGCCGCCGAAGATATTGACGAAGATGGCCTTGACCGCCGGGTCCTTCAGGATTATCTTGAAGGCCACCTCCACCTGCTGGGTGGAGACACCGCCGCCCACGTCCAGGAAGTTGGCGGGCTCACCACCGGCCAGCTTGATGATGTCCATCGTGGCCATGGCCAGGCCGGCGCCGTTGACCATGCAACCGATGTTGCCATCCAGCTTGATGTAGTTGAGATCGACCTGTCGGGCCTCGGTCTCCAACGGGTCCTCCTCGTCCAGGTCCCGTAGCTTCTCCAGCTCCTTGTGACGAAAGAGGCCCGAGTCGTCGAAGTTGAGCTTGGCGTCCAGGGCCACGACCCTGTCATCGGTGGTGACCACCAGGGGATTTATCTCGGCCAGCGAACTGTCATAGGCCGTAAAGAGCTTGTAGAGCCCCATCATGAAGCTCACCCCGGATCTGACCTGGGGTCCCTTCAGACCCAGGCCGAAGGCCAGGTTGCGCGCCTGGAAGCCGGTCAATCCGGTCAGCGGGTCGATGACCTGCTTGAGTATCTTCTCAGGGGTCTCGGCCGCCACCTTCTCGATCTCCATGCCCCCCTCGGTGGAGGCCATCATCACCAGCCGTTCGCTCTCGCGGTCCAGGACCATGCCCAGGTAAAGCTCCCTGGCGATGCCCAGTCCCTGTTCGATATAGACCTTCTTGACGACGGTGCCCTCGGGTCCGGTCTGGTGGGTTATCAGGGGTTTGCCCAGCATGGCCGCCGCCGCCTCGCTGGCCTCGGCCGCCGACCGGGTGAGCTTCACGCCGCCACCCTTGCCCCGACCGCCGGCATGGATCTGGGCCTTGACCACGACGATATCGGTTCCGGTGCTATCCATCAGCTCCTGCGCCGCTTTTGTAGCCTCTTCGGGCGTTGTCGCCAGCCGGCCCTGGGGTACCGGGATCTTGTAAGCCGCGAACAGCTCTTTTGCTTGATACTCGTGAACCTTCATGGGTCTCCCGGAGGGGCAGAGTGGGTGGGGTTTATGGGTATTGCGCTATGAATCGGCACCGGCATTCTCCTGCCTTGGGATTCTGGAACCGGTTAGGGTATTTTGTCTATTTTGGGCATGACGGGTTAGGCGGGTATTGGGGGCATGGAGAGCATGGAGAGTATGGAAAGCATGGAAAGCATGGAAAGTATGGAAAGCATGGAGAGCATGGAGGGCGGGAGTTCGAAAAGGTCATAAAGGGCAGTGAACCTCAAGCCAGGGCAGGGCAGGGGTCGGCGACCGGTCGAATGGTGCAATTATGACGGTTTTTTGCCTGCCAGACCCCAAATCCACCCCATTTTACCCCAAATGCTAAATACCGTCAGCTATAATGATTTCAGTTGGAGGCTTTATTCAATGTCTTATAAGATCGCTGATATCGAGGGCATCGGAAATACCTATGCTCACATCCTGGAGGAGATAGGCATTACCCATGTGGAGGATTTTCTGGCCTCATGCCGAACTCCCACTGACCGAAAGAATCTGGCTGACAGGGTTGGTGTACCCTCCGCCATCGTCCTGAAATGGGCCAACCTGGCCGACATGTTCCGCATCGAGGGTGTGGCCGAGGAATGGTCAGAGCTGTTACGGGAGGTTGGTGTCCATACCGTCATGCAACTGGCCCAGCGCAACCCCCGGAAGCTCTACAGCGAGATAGAGCACCACGACGCCAGCCGTATCGTGCGCCAGAAGCCCACTGACGAGCAGGTGGAAGAGTGGGTTGACAACGCCCGTCGTCTGCCCCGATCGTTGGAATACTGAGTCGCTACGCTACATTCCACAAAACGGACCAGAGTGACGCAAGCAATCAGGCTGCCTATCTCCAGAGATTCATATCGACACGATAGTTCTTATTAGGTCCAACCGCTCCAAACCCCATGGCCGATTCACATTCCAGTTCCCCACCCGGACCCATCCACGCGCCCACCGGCACAACCCTGAACTGCAAGGGCTGGCAGCAGGAGGCCGCCATGCGGATGCTGATGAACAACCTCGACCCCGATGTGGCCGAGGACCCGGATAACCTCGTAGTCTACGGTGGAACCGGCAAGGCCGCCCGCAACTGGGAGTGCTTCCATGCCATCGTGCGGGAGCTCAAACGGCTGGGCGACGACGAGACCCTGCTGGTCCAGTCGGGCAAGCCGGTGGGAATATTCACGACCCACGCCGACGCTCCCCGGGTGCTCATCGCCAACTCCAACCTGGTGGGCAACTGGGCCGACTGGGACCATTTTCACGAACTGGAGAGAAAAGGACTCATCATGTACGGTCAGATGACCGCCGGCTCCTGGCCTTA
>CAYSUX010000244.1:0-4051 GCA_964434315.1 uncultured archaeon | reverse complement strand
CATTTTGTTACCCCCTCTCTCATCCTACTTAGCCCTTGCCGCCCTCCAGGATAACACAACCCTCCAGGATTCCCCAAGGGTTAAAAAGGAGCAACAGAATGGGGGCCACCCGTGAATCCGAACCCTGGAGGACCGTTATGGATGTAAAGCGCTACCTGACGCGGCGGCGCAATCGGCGACCCCTGCATTTCACATTGCTTGACCCAGGCAAGATGAGCACCAGAGAGAACGGCCGGATCGGGCAGATGGCCTGCAAGGCCGGTACCGACGCTATCCTCGTTGGAGGCTCCACCGGCCTGTCACGACGCAAGGTGGACAACGCGGTCAAGGCCTTGAAGGAAAATTGTGAGGTTCCTCTGATCCTCTTTCCCAACCAGGCTTCGGCCCTGTCAAAGTATGCCGACGCCATTTTCTTCATGTCCATGCTCAACTCCCGCTCGACCCAGTTCCTCATAGCCGAGCAGGTCTATGGCGCGCCATTCGTGGCCCAGTCCGATCTCGAGGTCCTGCCAATGGGTTACATGGTGGTGGAGCCGGGTATGGAGGTGGGCCGGGTGGGCCGGGCGAACCTGATCTCCAGGCGCAGTCCCCAGAAGGCCGCCGCCTATGCCCTGGCTGGGCAGTACCTGGGCATGGAATACATCTACCTCGAAGCCGGCTCGGGAGCGCCGTTGCCGGTACCGGCCTCTCTTATTCGCAAGGTCAGGGAGGCCACGACGGTGAGATTGGTGGTCGGAGGGGGCATCCTGCAACCGCCGCAGGCCAGGACCGCTGTCGATTCGGGAGCGGATATCGTGGTCACAGGTACGCTTGTGGAATCCTCGCCCGATCCCCGCCATGATCTGAAAGGCATCATCGAGGCGGTCCATTCCGGACCCAAGCCATGACCGGCGAATTCGAAACCCGGGCAGCCTCTAACAGAGAAAAAACTCCGACCAGGCCGGGCCATGTCGAGGCGGTGACCGAAGGGGATGTGGAGGATCGAGCGGCCCGTCTGACCGGTTTCATCTTCATCTGTCCTTCCATCAAGGTAACCCTCGGTCCCATCATGTTGCTGACCCTGCTGGTGGGGTGCTTTATCGAGCCGGGCTTCGAGGGTGTGTTGTGGGGCGTTGTCGGAGGCGCGCTCGCGGTCCTGGTCTCGGTGGGATGCCTGCCCTGGTTGGTGAGACTTTCGGGGGGTGAGCTCTATCGACCCCACGTGGGCCTGGCCCTGCTCTTCACCCAGGGACTCCTGCTCGTCTTGCTGACATTCGGCAGGCTGGCGGATCCGGTCTGGGAGTGGACCCCCATCCCCTGGTTGGCCTTCGGAATGGGCGTGATAGCCGCCTTCTGGTTCCTGACCCTGCGCTTCATGGCCACCTCCTCCATCGCCGCCTGGCCAATGGCGCTCTTGCCACCCCTGGTCCAGGGGGGCTTGATCATCGCGGGTCTGGAAGCCATTGACGGGCTGGGGGTGCTGATCCTGGCACTGGTATTACTTCCCTTTGCCAGCCTGGGTCTGATAATCATCATCGACAGTCCATTCATGAAGGCCCTGGGCGTGAGGGGTTCTATATTGATGAGCCATCTTATCGCCTATCTGGGACGAGGTCGGTTGACCATGGAACGGGATATGGCCTGCTTTGCCACCCTGGCCGATCTTCAGGTGGGGGTTGTGGCCTTCAGGCGCCCGGGACAGGAGAGGCCTTTCCTGTTGATGGTGGTTCCGACCCATCATCCCGGACCGCTGGGAGAGCTGGGTGGCTCCAACCTGCCTTGGCGATTGGCCAGAGAACTGGAAGCCCATACCGAGGGGGTTATGACCCTTCACGGGGCCAGTCTCAACGATCACAATCCGGTAGATTCAGGTTCTGTTCATCGCCTGGCCCAGGCCATTATCCGGCTATTGCCCGGGATCGAGCTGTCGGGAACGGTGAGCAGGCCCTGCCAGGTCGGTGAAGAGAATGGATGTGTCGGTCAACGTCTGGGAAAGGGTACCCTGTTACTCAGTCTGCCACCCCCGGCCCTGTACGATGATGTTGAACCGGCCATCGGGCGGGAGGCCCAGGCCACGGCACGAAGTGGGCTGGAAGGACCGGCGTTGTTCGGGGATTGCCATACCCAACGTTCGGTCAACGCGCCCCATCTGACACTGGAGAATCCAGCCGCCACCCGACTTCTGGGCAGGGTCAAGGAGGTTGTCAGGAACCTTTCCGAAAGCCCCGAACTACCCTTCAAAGCCGGTTACGGCCAGGCCGGTGAGGCCGACTTGACGCTGGGATTGGGACCTCAGGGGGTTCAGGCCCTGATGCTCGAGGTCGATGGGGAAAGGACAGCCTACCTGCTCTTCGACGCCAATGGCATGGACCCGGTTTCCTGGACTCCCCTCAAACAGGCCCTTGAGTCCGAGGCAGTCCATCTGATCCTCTGCACCGCTGACAACCATTACCTGAACACCCTGCGAGGCGGTCACAATCCTCTGGGTAATGGCGGCCGATGGAAGCCCCTGGCAAGCCTGGCTCGAAAGGCCTTGACCATCGCGATAGAGGACCTGGCTCCCGCCGAGGCGGGCCTGGATCTGACGACCGTCGAAAAAGAGCCCATCTTCGGATTTGGCAATACCGTGCGGATGGCCAGCCTGGTCAACGGCGTGGCTGCCTCGGCCCGGGTGGCCTGGTTACCCCTGTTCGGCGGGGCTTCGTTGCTCTACTGGGTCATCGTGACCCGGTTTCTATAAATAGGATTCGGCAATCTCTGATACCAAAGGCAATAAGCTTATATCTAAGTTTGTTTTCCATGTATCTGGATGGGCACAATGTAAGTAAGTCCGTTCCCTCTTGTGCTCTATTTTGAGAGCTACCTAAAATAAACTCTGGGACGGCCGCACATAGGCCAATGCCAGCCCATCCGTTTTTTTCTCAGCGGCGGCTGGAGAAAAATCCGAGCTTTCTCGATGTTTTCCATGCTATAGTTTGAGTTTATTCACAATATATGAGTAAACCTCCAAGAAACGAGTTCGAAAACTGGCTTGACCGGTTTCAAACTGTTATATTTTTGTTCTAACATTCGCCGGCCGATTCACCTTTGTTTCACCCAGTCACAGTATCCGATCATCCCTTCCAGGCTTCGAAGATGGGTGTCCCGCTGGGGAAACCGGTCCGCATTGATTTGCTCGGTTGCCGCGGCGTCGGGGTGATGGGCCATGAGCTGTCGATGAATGGTCTGAAGGTCAGCGCCTTGATCGTATCCCTTCCGGGCAAGGGCCATCCAGGATCGGTACTTGGCGTGTACCCGAGCCAGCCGCTCCGTAGCCGAGGACCGGGGGCCGAAATGGGAATAACAGAGCAGCCCGGGTCCGGTTTCCCGTAGCCGTTCCAGGGTCTCCATCTGCCGGTCATGGCGGTAGGGCGTCGGGCTCACCGGCACCGCCGCGTCGATCTGTTGGTAGAACAGGCCTGCGGAATCCCCGGTGAACAACCAGCCCCGGGAGGGCTCGTGATAGCAGAGATGGTGGCTGGCATGGCCCGGCGTGAAAAGCACCCGAAGACTCGTGCTACCCAGGTCGAGGGTCATATCGTCGGTGGCCTCGAGGGCCTGGTCGGGGGCTATCGGCCTTGGTGGTCCATAGGCTTGGGCCACCTCACCCAGGACCTTCATGGAGCCGGCCCACAACCGGGAGGGGTCGACCAGATGGGTCAGTCCCCTGGGATGGAGCAGGACCCGGGCGTTGGGACAGACCGCGGCCAGATGACCGGCCCCTCCGCCATGGTCGAGATGGATATGGGTCGGCAGTATCCAGTCCACATCGGCGGGTGTCGTTCCCGCAGCCTTCAATCCCTCGATCAACCGTTCATGGCCGCAGGCCGGGCCGGTCTCGATGATTGCCACCTTCTCGTCGAGGATCACATAAATGGAAACGAATTCGGGAGTATCGCATGGCTCGAGGTCGAACCAGTTGAGATTTCCATCGACCTTGTGGATGTCAACCAACGAATCACTCCATTTGCCCAGGGTCGGGATCATCCCGGTCGTTGTTGTTCTTTTTTTTCCTGCGGTACTTCTTGATGCG
>CAYSUX010000243.1:0-4116 GCA_964434315.1 uncultured archaeon | reverse complement strand
TGTGGGGAGTTCGACCTTCTGGATCTCGTGGGAGATGCGGAAGCCCTCGAAGAATTGGATGAAGGGGATGCTGGCCTTCAGGGTGGACATGTGGGCCACCAGGGCCATGTCGGCCACCTCCTGAACCGAGCTGGAGGCCAGCATGGCAAAGCCGGTGGCGCGACAGGCCATGACATCTTGATGGTCGCCGAATATGGAGAGGGCCTGACCGGCGATGGCCCGGGCCGATACATGGAAGACGGTGGGCATGACCTCCCCGGCGATCTTGTACATGTTGGGGATCATCAGTAGCAGGCCCTGGGAGGCCGTGAAGGTGGTGGCGGTGCCTCCACCGGAAAGGACCCCGTGGACCGCGCCGGCGGCTCCGGCCTCGGATTGCATCTCCGCCACCCGCATGGTCTGGTCAAAGATGTTCTTGCGCCCCTTGGCGTTCCAGACCGCGGCCATCTCGGCCATGTCAGAGGAGGGGGTGATGGGGTAGATGGCGGCTACCTCTGAAAAGCCATAGGCCACGTGGGCCGCGGCGGTGTTGCCGCTCACGGTCTCGATGGTAAATCCTGGTTTTGATGATTCGGTCATTTTGTTCACCTGAGTAATTATTTACAGGATGATAATCGTTAATATTTCTAAACCAAGGAAGTACTATTATTCAGTTTGTATATACTGACATTACAAATGTAAAAACTCAAGGCCTGCCCTCCGGGGGACTCCCGAAGTGTTTCAATATGGCAACTCCCGGAAAGCGACCGTAATGGCGGCCATTCAAGGTCCAGGCCCTATTAGAGTTCCTTTGAGTTCCTTTGAGTTCCATCGAGTTCCATCGAGTTCCATCGAGTTCCATCGAGTTCCATCGAGTTTCTCATTTGAATCCCAATCCATTCAAATTCCATTCAAATCCCTTTGAGGTTCACTGCCAGACAGCCCGATATCCCTCTTCCATCCCTCTTCCATCCCTCTTCCATCCCCCACCCCTCCCAACATTTATTTAGCCCTTTGTGTGTGCCTTGAATCGCGAAATTATGGTTCTTTTCCAACTCGGTCGCCGCCAATCATCTTTGAGTTCGGAACATGGACCCAGGGCAGGAACGATATTGTTCGCGTTATTCCTGTTGGTAGGCTTTCTGGGGGGCTACAGGGGCCTCGGTACCGCCGGGGCAGAAGAGGGTTACGAGGGTCCAACATTCGACGAGGTGGCGACAGCCTCGGGACTGGAGGGGGTCTCGGGCAGCAACTTAGGCTGGGTGGATTTCGACCATGACGGCTATGTCGATCTGGTGGTCAACGGCCATCGGCTCTTTCGCGGCTCGGGACCGCCTGAATGGAGCTTTGCCGAGGTGGAAGAGGATGGCATCGATGGAGGCTATGGCGGGGTCTGGGGCGATTTTGACAACGACGGGCTCATCGATGTCTTTGTGGTCACCGGGAACAGCGACACCGAGGACCGGCTCTATCGCAACCTGGGAGAAGGCCAGTTCATGGATGTCACCGCCGACGCCGGACTGAGCGACGCCTACGAGACACCGGCCGCCGCCTGGGGCGATTACGATGGTGACGGCTATATCGATCTCTATGTCGCGAACTACGAGAACTCCGACAACATGGGCGAGCCCAGGCCCGACTTCCTGTGGCACAACAACGGTGACGGCACCTTCAGCGATGTTTCTGAGGCGGCGGGTATCCGCGACGAGCCGAACCAGTGCGGCCGGGGGGTCAACTGGGGCGACTTTGACAATGACGGCGACCTGGACATCCATGTCTCCAACTATCGCCTGGACCCAAACTACCTGTGGGAGAACCAGGGCGACGGCACCTTCATCGAAGTGGGCGAGGAGCGGGGTGTCGAGGGCATCGCCCGGGACGATACCACCGGCGGCGACGCCTATGGCCATACCATCGGCTCGGCCTGGGCCGACTGGGACAACGACCTGGACCTGGACCTCTTCACGGCCAACCTGGTCCACAAGGACCACGAGCGGGGCCGTTACTGCGATGATTCGAAGCTCTACCGCAACAACGGCCCGGGCTCGGGCTACGGCTTCACCGACATCCGCGAGGGCTCGGGCATCGAGTACCGTCCCTATCCCGGTGACGAGGACGAGCTGTTCTCGGGTCCGGCATGGGCCGATTACGATAACGACGGTGACCTGGACCTGTTCATCACCCAGGTCTATACCAACCTGGATTACGCCCACAGCCATTTCTACATGAATCTGGGCGGCGGCAAGTTCGCCAATGTCGTCGATGAGGCCGGAGTCAAGGTCTGGGCCGCCTGGGGTACAGCCTGGGCCGACTACGATCAGGATGGCGATATGGACCTGGTTGTTGGGGGCCGCGACGGCTCCGACAGTGACGATAACCCGGCCAGGGTCCACCTCTTTCGCAACCAGGGGCCGGTGGGCCATACATTTCACATCACCCTGGCCGCGCCTGCCGAGGGCTCCGCCGCCGACGCCACGCCGGTCAATACCGCGGCCATCGGCGTCCGGGTGATCCTGCGTACCGACGAGGGCGCAGCCTACATGCGGGAGGTGGAAGGCGGCATGGGCACGACCACCTCGTTCAACTCCCTGGAGCTGGAGTTCGGGCTTGGCGAGTACGATGGCAGCGTAGAGCTGGAGGTCCACTGGTCCAACGCCAGTGTGCAGAGGCTCCCGGGTTTGACGGCCGACTCCTGGGTTATTCTGGTGCGGGACGGCTGGCCTGAGGTTGTGGGCCACTTTGGAGATTCGGCAACCGCGCCTGCCGAGGATGAGGGCTCGAAGACCGGCTATACCCTGCTCATCATGGGACTGATAGTGATCGTCGGAGCGTTCACGGTAACGATGCTGCAACATGGAGAATCATCGACAGATTGGAGCGGTGCACTGTCTGTTGCCGGCCTGATGGTGGGGAGTTTGCTCATTGGGGCCGGGTTTTGGATCGAATCCCATGGTGGTGATGATGAGGATAACAAAGAAGACGGCTATGTTGGCCCTCCTCCTTACGAAGCCCATGCGGACCACTCCTTCGATCCCGACTGGGGCTATGCCGACGAGCGCACGGTCACAAACCTCACCTACACGGTGGAGGGGGAGCGTGTCGCCGGGGTCACCTTTTGGCTCGACTGGGAGGACGAGGAGGAGTACGACGGAGGCCAGTACGCCTATCGCAACAACGGCGACTCATTCGCCCTGACCGTTTGGGGCCCCGACGGCTCCCATATCCAATCGCGATACGTTTACAACGAGCATGAGCAGCCCGGCCATGTCGAGGTGACCCTGGCCTTTCCCTGGGACGCCCCGGGCCAGCCCGGCGACTACACCGTGTCGGTCATGGCCGGCGAGTGCGGCGACCAGCGGGCCTTTGGTGGAGCCTACATCCGGGAGGATGGCGGCAATTCTTACCGGCTGGAGGGGCAGACCGCGGTCTGGGTGGAGGCGTGAGATGTATGTGGAAGGTGAGTGGAGGCGTTGGCTTTTGGCTCGTCCGGATGGTAGGTGTCGGAGGCTCTCGAAAGTGCAAGAAAGTCGCTTCGCGACAGATTGGGATTTTCACCACAGAGACACAGGGGCACAGAGAAAAAATCACAGAGTGAAATTGTTATACTTTTATGTGTTCGTTCTCTGTGAACTCGGTGACTCTGTGGTTTCATTCATTTCATACTTTATATACCATAAAAATATGGGCGAAAGAGCCTTAGCTCAGTTAGCCATTGTGGTATCGGGCCTTGAGCCCTTAGGAGTATCGATGGTCAGGACAAGAGAACAGTACCGAGATAAAGCCGAGGGCGGCGGGCTCCCTAGTCGTAGCGGCGCGCATAGGCCTTGGGACAACGGCGGATTATTCTTATGACCTTAAAAAGAGATTTTTGGCGAATAGAAAATATTGACTCTGAGGTATTACATCAAACAAATTCCTATTACCTTTCGATGACTCTACATCGAGAAGCTCTCCGGCGATTATTGTCATTATGGTTTTACGGATTAATTACGATTGTAATACTTACGTTTTTGTTCCCATCCATTTTTTATTTTTCTTTAATGGTATTACAATTGTATTCAATATTATATATATTACAATTCAAACCAATTGAAATGCAAAAACAATATAGAATCAAAGATTTATTAGCTGTCACAT
>CAYSUX010000242.1:0-4152 GCA_964434315.1 uncultured archaeon | reverse complement strand
GCCCTGATGGAGCTTGCTCTGACGAACGTTTGCCTGCTGTTATGCCTGCTGTGGTTTTAATGGCCGCACGAATCCAGAAGTGCCTGGGTGCTTCCCAGATGGTCCTATCCCTCGGCAACCTGCAGTCCGTAATCGTCGAGGATGAACTGTAGCAGATAGTCCAGCTCCATCTGGCCCACATCCTCCTGCAACACGATATTCAGGGTGCGCTCGATCTCGACGCGCTCTTCCCTGGGCAGGGGCAGGATCAGCTTACGCAGCCGCTCCTCCAGGTTCTCGGGCATGGACACCAGCATCTTCTCTTCCACAGAGGACTGAATTACGACACCCATGCCTCTCAGGATACGGTAAGGGTGCGCCAGCCGGGAATGCCAAGAGTTACGGCATTTGACAACCCGCATGGTCCGAAGCTGTTCCATGAACTCACCGGCCACGTTCTCGAACTTGAAGAGGGCGTCACACAGATAGACCGGGATCACCCGATCCTCGGAGGCGGTGGAGAATTCCTCCAGGGTCGCCAGGACGGTTCCCATCTTCTTGGTCTCGTTGAACAGCATTGAGATGAGCTCGCGCTGGGCATACTTGTCAGGAGAGGACCACATGATGGGGGTCAGGGTGTCGATGACGATCCTGGCGTTGCCGCCTTCCCATTCACTGACGAAACGCGGTAGATCGCCCCTGATGAATTCCGAGAACTCGGCACCACCCAGCTCGATGAACGCCAGCTTGTTGTTGTCCAGATAGGGTTGGAGTTTCCACCCCATCTCGTTGGCGGTCATTATGATGTCCTTCTGGGTCTGTTCCAGAGTGATGTAGATCCCGTCGTGGCCTTCGCGTACACCTTTGCGCAGGAACTGCAATCCCAGGGTCGTCTTGCCGGTACCCGCGTACCCGGTAACCACGCTCGCGGAATTGCGGATAACCCCGCCGTCGATCAGGGAGTCAAGACCGTATATGCCTGTTGGTATCTTCTCGACCATGGCCCTACCTGCTTTTCCGTAGATAGGTTGTGATAAATAGCTTTTGGGGCCAAATTCTTTTTTGATGTAATTGCTAAACAGGCGGGCTAAATCTTTTTATCGATGGCCTGTTACTTCCGAGAAGTCACACACGGCGGTACTGATGAGTTCCGGGTCGTTTTTTCAACTGTTGAATCGCGGGGTAGTGAACCTTACCACTGGAGCACCCAAATTGACTCTGGTTGTGATCACACTCCTGACGCTCGTCATGCTCAGGTCGGCGCTCCACTTCGAAGAGAACATGACCCGGGATATCGAGGTCTACCTTCCCGAGGGGGACGAGTCCACCGGCCTGCTGATCGAGGTTCGCCAGGAATGGTCCACAGATACGATACTGGTGATAATCAAGACCCGCAATGCCATTGATCCCGATCGATATGATATGAATCCCCGGGACAATGTCACGGCGGTGGACACCCTCAAGAACATCTCGGCCCTGGAGGTGGCCATCGACCCGTGGGGTCAATCGGTCGAGCAGACGGATTTCAACACCTGTTATCAGTCCGAGAAGGGGGCTGACAGGGGGAAATGCGACGGTATCGTCTTCACATTGAGTCTGTCTACCATCATCAAGGAGCTCAACTCCACCGGACCCCGCTTCATTGAGGCCCTGGAGGACAAGACGATCAGCAGCGCGTTCGAGGTCATAGCCGAGATGGACAACGAGCAGGTGAACGAGACCGGCCGCTATGACATCCCAGACCGCCAGGACAGGATAGACGAACTGGTGAACCGTACCGGCAAGACCGCCGGGAACTATGCCATCGACACCAACGGTGATGGCATCTGGGATACCGCCACCATCCTCTTTGCCCTGAAATACGAGAAAGGCAACAACGATGAGGCCCAGAAAGAGCATATCAAGAGAATCAACGGCTGGATAGCCGGTCTGAAACCGGTGGATGATCCGGAAGGAGGGGTCACGATGGGTATCACCGGATTGGTGGTCGTGCTCCACGATGTGACCGACAGGATATACGAGGACCTGATGCTGATGCTGCCTTTGGCAATGGGTATCGTCATCGTGATGATGTTCCTGTACCACAAGACGCCCCGCATATTGCCCGTCGTGGCCCTGCCGGTGGCCTTCGCCATCATCTGGACCCTGGGCATCGTGCAGATGTCAGGGGTCGTTCTGACACCCATGATCGTGGCGGCCGGTCCGATCCTTGTGGGCATCGGCGTCGACTACGGTCTCCACGTGGCCAATCGTATCAACGAATGCCAGCATGACGAGGGGCTCCCCTTCCCCAAGGCCGTACAGAAGGGCCTTGCCACCACCGGAAGGGCCACCATGCTCTGCGCTTTTACCGACATCATCGGCTTCTCGGCGCTCATGATCTCCCCCATAGCGCCCATGCGCACCGTGGGTCTGACCATGATCGTGGGGGTCACCACGGCCTTCATCCTGACCATCCTGATGGTGCCGCCCCTGATGAAGTTGTTCAATTACCGGAAGGGTGAGGCAAAGGTCTGGAGCAGGGTCGGAGAGTTCCCGGTGCGAAACTGCTGGATCATCCTGGCGCTCATCGTGGTGGCCACTATGGCCTCGGTGGCCAAGGTGAGCGTCATGCAGCAGGACATCCGGGGCGACGAGTCGGCGCCCGACGAGATCGAGTCCATCAAACTGCTGGCCGAGTATTCGGAGCGGTTCAATGCCGGCCAGACAGGTGTCGTCATCACCCGGGCCGACCAGGAGCGATTGAGTGATTCAGATATGCTCACCGCGGCCAACGATACGGATGTGCTCGACTCATTAAACGCCACCCAGAGCGAGATATCCGATCTCTGGTTGAACAATCGCAACTCAGGCGAGAGGGTGAACGTCTCGGCGGTCTCCATCGTCGATTTCTTCAAGGCCGCCCATATCGAGTTGACCATCACCCCCGAGGGCCTTGATACCATCAGCTTCTCGGGTTCCTACTGGGACCTGATCCACCATGAACTGTTCACCAGTGACGATTATTCCCAGTTGGACAGCAACTGGCTCACCTACACCCGCTCCGACCTGCGTAACGACCTCATCGAGGTCTTCTATGAATCCTTTACCGATGAACTGATCGCGATGCTCATCAGCGATGATTACCAGAAGACCCTGATCTACGTGGAGATGCCCTACATCAACATCGACGATACCCAGATCTTCATTGATGAGATAAACCAGATCGTCGATATGAACAACCAGACCATCCCGTTCGGCGAGGTCGCCCACCTAACCGGGGGCCCGCCCATCACCGTGGCCATCAACGCCGGTATCCAGGAGACCCAGTGGAAGACCATCGTCCTCTCCCTGTTCCTGGTCCTGGGAGCCCTGTTCGGGGTATTCTACCTCACCAGCTCGAACTGGCTCTCGGCGGTCACCTTCGCCCGCTCCTGGGGCTTCGCCATAGCCACCTGGATCCCCATCCTGATCGTCGTGGCCTGGCAGCCCATGACCATGAGCGCCGGCTCCACCAATGTCAACATCTTCACGGCCATGATCGGCACCATCATCATCGGCATCGGCATCGACAACGCGGTACAGATATCGGAGCGCGTGCGCGAGGAGGGTGTCACCGAGAAGGGCATAGCCCGGGCTGTGGAACATACCGGCGCTTCCCTGGTCGAGGCAACCTCCACCACCGCCGGCGGTGTGGCGGCAGGCATCCTCATCTCATTGACCCGCACCCAGTTCGTCGGACTCCAGAACTTCTTCCTGCTCATCATCATCCTGATCTTCTACACCCTGGTGGGCGGCCTATTGGTGTTACCGGCCATATACAGCGCCTCCATCTCGATAAAGCGTAAACGGGGTCGGAGGGTCAGGAGGGCCATACGCATACCCGGGGTACTGGACCAGGATGGTCGGGTCAGCTCCAGCCCGCCTGCTAAGAAGCCCCTGCCTGCCAGGCAAAAGAGGGAACCGCCACCGGAACCGGAACCACCGGATGCCGAGTTGATCGAGGCCGAACCTATCGATAGTGACGATATGGACGATATGGACGATAGCTGGTAACCCATCTTTTTGGAAAAAACATGGATGAAAAACTCGCAACCCCGCTCACTACGTTCGCGAGGTCACTGACGCTTCTCTCCTAACCCATCTTTTTGGAAAAAACATGGATGAAAAAAACGCAACCCCACATAGCGTAGC
>CAYSUX010000241.1:0-4159 GCA_964434315.1 uncultured archaeon | reverse complement strand
GTACCTTCAGGTCACTCTGATCCCCATCATGGCCGCGCTGTCCGGCATCATGTACATTCGCGATGGTGGCATGGGCGGCGGCTATAGCGCCCCGACCCCGACCCCCGGCGCAGGTACCGGCACCATGGGCGGCATGGGTATGGGCGGCGGCATGGGCGGCTCCGGCGCGCCCCGTCTGGGTGATCTCACGTCACGACAACCCCAGGCACCGGCAGGCGGTGGAGGCCCGGCCTGCGAGTCATGCGGCCAACCCACCGAGTATGTGGAACAGTATCAACGATACTACTGTCGAGGTTGCGGCCAGTATGCTCCGGAGGGGGCCACACCTCCCCAGTCCCAGTCCCAACCCCAGTCTCAGTCTCAACCCCAGTCCCAGTCCCAACCTTCATCATCTATTCCGCAACCCACCTAGCCTCAACCGAGCGCCGGATCCTCGCCGCTGCCCACGCCGCTGCCCTCCTCGTCCCAGTCCCAATCCCAGTCGGGTATGCAGGATGTACCTAGCTCCCAGCCCCAGGCGCCGGCGGGACAGAACTGCGCCTCATGCGGCCAACCGGCGACCTATGTGGAGCAATACCAACGCCATTACTGCTACAACTGCAATCAGTACGTCTGAGCGGGAATCCCCCACAGGCAAGCATGCGGGCAAGCAAGCAGGCAGGCGGGCAAGCAGGCAAGCCGCCAAGTTTATTAGGGGAAGGCCATATTGGGTTCATAGTTACACCCGTCTGGGGGTAGCCTGCCCACGGAGTGAGTCTAAATGATGTCCGGAGCTACTAAGAAGGTATCCAAGAAGATCTGTGTTCTTGGCGACCCGGCTGTAGGTAAAACGAGTCTGATCCGTCGCTTTGTCATCAACGCGTTCGATGACAAGTATCTTACCACCATCGGCGCCAAGATCGTCAAGAAGGAGATCGCGGTGGATGCCCAGGATAGCAAACCCGCCGTGGACCTCACCCTGATGATCTGGGATATTGCCGGGCAAAAGACCCTCGGCAATGTGAAGCAAGCCTACTATCGAGGCACCGAAGGCGCCATGATCGTCTGCGACATCACTCGTCGGGAGACGCTGATGACCACCATCGACTGGATCAAGACCCTGATGCAGGTCACCGGTGATGTCCCCATCGTTCTGATGGCCAACAAGTCCGACCTGATAGATCGGGCGATGTTCGGCCAGGAACAGATGCGCGAGGTGGCCAACGCCACCCAGGCGCCCTTCCTGCTGACCTCGGCCAAGACCGGTCGCAATGTCGCCGAGGCCTTCAACCTGATAGCCAAGATGCTTGTTGGCAATATGTCTTAGGATTCTAGCTGGTTTCTAGTATGGACGACTTCTACGATGACAATGTAGACGGCCAGGTTTCGGCCTTGCTCATCATGCCATCGGCCATCCTGAAGACCATGAGGGATGAGTTCGTCCGTCTGGGAGGCCCCGAGGGCGCCACCCGGTCCATGTTCAAATGCGGAAGCTCGGTGGGACAGGCCATCGCCGCCAACATCATGCTGGGAGAAGGACAGGAGATCGAGGAGATGCTACACCTCATGTGGGCCGAGGTGGGCCTGGGTCATCTTTTCGTTATCGACAATGAGGACCAGCGTTTCGTCATCCGGGTCGAACGCCTTCTGGAGGCCACGATCCTGGGTGTCGAGAATCCCTGTGATTTCACCCGGGGTTGCCTGGCGGGCATCATCCAGGCGGTCGCCGGACATCCCTACGGAGGAGTGGAGAACCGGGTCGATGAAGCCCCGGACACACGTATGTTCATCATATCACCATTATAAATCAGGCGGTAAGCAAAACATGGCATCTGACAACTGGCAATATCAGCTCAACGATCTGCTCTACAATGGAGACCTGGAAGGCGCCATGAACATGATGCTCGACGTCACCAAACGCAATCCCCAGGATATGCAGGCTCTGGTGCAATTGGGCAAGGTTCTGACAAGTATGGGTGAGATCGACAAGTCCATCGAGACCTTCGAGGCGGTCCTGCGTCAGCAGGCTGACAATGTCGAGGCATTGAAGGGTCTTGCCGACGCCACCGAGATCTTCGGCGATTACCCCAAGACCCTGGAATCACTGGATCGGGCCACCCAGTTGGCTCCCAAGGATTTCGAGGCCTGGAAATCGATGGGGATGGTCCTCACCAAGCTGCGCAAGTATGGCAAGGCCGACGCCTGCTGGAACGCCATTCTGCGCCTGAACCCGGCGGATGCCGAGACCTGGTACAACAAGGGTTACTCCCTGCAGCGTCTGAAGAAGTACGAGGATGCCAACCGTTGCTATGACAAGGCCCTGCAGGCCAAGTTCGATTACTCGGAAGCCCTGATGGAGAAGGGGCTGGTGTTACGCAAGCTGAACCTGCTCGACGAGGCCGTCGAGATCATCGACAAGTATATCGGGCTACAGCCCAACAACGACACCGGCTACCGCGACAAGGGCATCCTGCTCTACCGGCTCAAGAAGCCGAAAGAGGCCCTGGAGTGTTTCGACCGGGCCATCAAGATCAATCCCTACTTCGCGGACACCTGGTCCAACAAGGGCACCGTGTTGCGGGGTATCGGTAATCTTCCCGAAGCTCTCTCCTGTTTCGAGAAAGCCCTGGAGATCAACCCCGATTTCGCGCCGGCCCAGAAGGCCCGGGACGCCATCCTGGACCAGGGTATCAGTTCCGGCGGGGGTAAGCCCAAGAAAAAGAAGAAGGGACTCTTCAGGCGCTAAGACCATTCCAGACCATTCCGTTGTCCTATCCTGTGATGTTACTGTTACTGTTACCGTCAACCGTCACAAACTCTTTATAGCAGAAAAAGAGTTGTAATCCATCTCAGGAGGTATCATTATGCCAAGTGCCAACAACAAACGAGTCAGCAGACTGGCTAGAGCCCTGCCAGCCTGGATTCTGATCGCGGTATTGCTGGGTGCCGGTTCAGGTGCTGTATCCTATTCCTTCAACCATGGAATATACGGCTCCGAGACCACCGTCCTGGCTCCCTACAACGGTTTCCACCCGACCCGCGACGGATTCTACGGTCCTGTTTACGGGAACGGGGTGTATGGTTGCCAACCCTACCAACCCTGCCAGCAGGACTATGTCAACCCCTGCGCGCAGAACCCCATCTGCAACGATTGCGCCACCCCTCCAGCCACCGACCCTTGCGGTAACCCGGTGATGGGCTGGGGCTCCTACTATTCGTGGGGCAACCCCTATTTCTACGGTCCGGTTCCCAAGTACTTCTACTCCAATCCGGTCTGGTTCCAGTCCCACTTCAAGTTCCAGGGTGACACCTATCACGCCGGTTTCTCCCTATCGGCCCCCATCAACGCCGTCGACCCCTACTCCTACGCTATCGAGGTCCAGCTCTACAACCGTCATGCCCAACACATGATAATGGAGCTGACCATCGACGCCCCCGACCACCTGCTCATCTTCGTGTCGGGCACCGGCTCGGTCAACGACGCCACCCCCACCGCCGACGGCACCTGGATCTTCACCCTCCCGGCGGTATCCACCGTCAACAGCGGCCTGTACATCACCGTCACCGACCCCTCCCAGATGGAGCAGTTCTACATACTGAGCGGTGACATCTCACCCCTGCGGGGCGCCTGAAGACCAAAAATCGGTCATGACCAGACAGAACGAACGATCGGGGAGACCGGAGGACGCCTCCCCATCTACCGTTCCGGCAGAGCCGGGAGCCAATGGCTTCCGGAACCGGCCAATGATAGCCTGAGCCAAGATAAGATACCTCGGCGGGAGCAGAGCAGGTCGCTCCCGCCTGGTATCACCTCACCCCCGAACTGACGCCGCCATCTCCCGGCTGATAGGATAGGAGTTCCAGCCGACAATACCACCCGGTCCGCATTCCGGGACCAATGTCCGTCACCTGGTTCGCAGGCCGCCGAGAAACTGGAAAACTGAGGGGAACGGAATACGACCTTCGGTCCCGGGGCAAAGGCTTTGGATCGAACCCTCATCATCCCAACCCGGGGGGATTGGAAACGTTGGAACAGCCGTTCCATCCCTTCTATCCCTTCTTTATATATGACTCTTCGGCGTAGGCACACTCGATACCCGATACATACCCGGAAAGCTTTTTAGGGTGAAAGGGATAATACAATCCGGGTTATCAGTCCCATAGTCCCCCGGAGTCCTGT
>CAYSUX010000240.1:0-4233 GCA_964434315.1 uncultured archaeon | reverse complement strand
GGTCTGGGGCCGCATCGCTCCAGGCCTGGCCTGCCACTCACGCTGGATGTTCTCGACGATCTGCGGCGGGGTCCAGGCCCCGGCCTCGGCAACGCCTTCGTCCTTTCGCCCCCTTTCACCCCCCTCCTTCCCTCTGCTCTGCGTCCCGTCGATGTGTCTTTGTGCTCCCTCTCTAGGTTGCTGTGTCACTGCGGTTGCGGTCCCATAATCCATCAGAGCCTCGGCCAACCGCTCGACCTGGTTGGTCGTCGGCAGATAGGCCGCCAGCCGGCCCCCAGGCACCAGGGCCTGGGCCGCCGGTCCCAGGACATTCCAGGGCTCGGGCAGGCCGTGTTTGTGGCCAAACAACCGGGGTTGGGGGGGGCCGGGGGGGGGGGGGGGTGGGGCGGGGGGGGCGGGGCGGGGGTGGTGGGGGGGGGGGGGGGGGGGGGCGGTGGGCGACGGAAAGCCCTGGGTGGCGTCGGTGTGATGAAACTCGACCTGCCCGGCCAGACCGGCCCGGGTCACATTGGCCCGGGCAACCTTCAGATGCTCGGGCCGGTTGTCCAGCGATACGACCCGGCCGGTGGGGGCGACGGCCCAGGCCAGTTGGATGGTGAGGGCGCCGCTACCGGCCCCGGCCTCGGCCACCATGTCGCCAGCGCCCAGGCCGCAGGCACCGATGAGCCAGGCGCCATCCTTGAGGCTCACCCACTGGGGCCCGCGCTTGAGTCCCGCCAGGATGTCGGCCAGGGTAGGCCTCAGGACCTTCAACTCCTTTCCGGCTAGCGTCACAGTTTCACCTGGACAGTGACCTTCTATGATCGAGGTGGAGAACCGGCCGATGCCGGGGAGCTCCTGACGGGGGCCGGTAAGGCTCACCAGGTGGGTCCGACCGTTCTCTTCCACCAGCAGAAGGCTCTTTGGTCCGGTAGGCTCATTATCGGATCTGTCCGGTTCGTGGTCAGGTGTCATCGCTCCTCCAGCTATCCGCCGGCTAAAGCCTTGCCGGGCTGCCAGGGCCGCCTGGGCTGCCCGGGCCACCGCTGTCGGATGGTCATTGACTCCTCAATAGGCTCCTCAATAGGCCGTGGAGGATGAGGCCTTCATGAACTCCCGCAAGAGCATGGTGGCATAGGAGCCCTTGGTCAGGGTGAAGGCGAACTCCACGCCCAGCTCGGTGTCCGCCTCCCTGGGCTCGGGCTCCGGCTTGGGGTCAGGTTTGGGCTCCGGCTCGGACGCAGCTACCATTTCAAGACCATCCGCACCGATAGGCGTAGGGAGCTTGGTAGATAGCTTGGGGGATGACTTGGAGGTTGGCTTTGAGGTTGGTTTGGAGGATGGCTCACGCCAGTCATCGTAGGGCAGCTCCATCTCCATGACCTTCACCTGAAGGTGCAGGGGTCGGCACAATAGAGCCCGGCGCAGGCCAAAGGAGTTGATGTAGGGCAGATGGTAGATGGCGAAATCCCTGCGGCGCAGGTTCTCGGACCGGATGATATCCCGTTCTATCTCTCCCATGGGCCCCTTGGCGATGGAGGCCTTGAAACCAAAGAGCAATCCTGTCACCCAGGCTCGCCCCTCCTCGCACCTGCGGGTTATCTTGGCCAGATTGAAGTTGTTCACCGGGATCGGCTGGCTGGTGTCGGGTTGACCATGGCGTTCCATCGGCAACACGATATCGCCTTCCACCGGGCGGTTCAGGGGCAGGCCCTGGTCCAGTCGGGTCGAGATCATCCGGTTGAACAGATAGCTCTGGTAGGCGTGGACGAACATCTGCACCAGGTTGCTGGGCAGCTTTCGCAAAGCCCCCACATAATCCCCGGGTTCGTGGGCCAGATGGTATACCAGGGTCTTCTCGAAGTTCAGGCGGGCCGGGAAATCCTCCAGCGCCGCTGCCCAATCACGGGTTTGGCCAAGCTCGGCCCGGGCATTCCGTTCTTCCTCGGGTTCCAGGGGGTTGACGGTGGTGACATACTCGATAACCGCTTCCTCGTAGTTGCCCCGCACCAGGGAGGCCCCGACCCGGTGGGTGATGGGCCGCACCACTCCAAAGCGCTGCAGGCCGAAGAAGTTGGGGAAGCCTCCCAGCTCGACCAGCCGTTCCTTGATCTCGTCCACCCGCCCTCGCAGCTTCGTTGAGTCGGCCAGTTCGGTCTGACGGACCCGGATGACAAAGCGGTTGGCCAGTAATTTGCCCACCGACAATGGACGATGAGCCGGGTAGGTGTCCAGTATCTCCACTCCGGGCACAGAGAGCTGTTCCAGCCTTTCGGGTTCCACCTTGAAGGAGAAGAACTGGGTCGTTACCGCCCGCTTGTCCTTGGTCCCGGCAAAGCCGACACGCCCTTGCCCGATGGACAGGGCACGGGCCATGGCCCTGACCAGTCGATTGTTCTCCCAGTTCAGAGCCCTGACCCTGGCGATGGTGTAACGTCCTTCCAGGGCCCGCCTGGGTAATCGTCCGACTTCGATGACATTGAAATCCTGGGGCTGGACCCGCAGTTTTCCCCCGATGCCGGCCTGAGGCGTGGCAAATGTTTTGATGCCGACCTCCCTTTCGACCTCCAACGCAACAAGGGGTTGGTCGGTCCGGGTCATGCCGCTGGCTCGGCCATCTGGGTCACGAACTGCTCGTTGATGAGGGTCAGGTCCTGCCTGATCCCCTCGGCGGCCAGGTCCAGCGCCTCCTCGGGTGTTCCCTCGATGACCCGTACATAGATCCTGGGCTGGTCCATCAGGATATGGCCCATCAGGTAGGTGGCATAATCGACCTTGGGATTCTCGAGCAGACGGTGCAGCAAGGGCACGAGGAAGGTCTCGTTCTCGCCGTGGACCTCGAACTCAAGCTCGTTCTCGGTGGTCTTGATCAGGATTAGCTCCATGGTCGCGTCCATTCCAAGGACTCATATAAAAGCTTCCCCTCGAACTTTTTGAGAAAAACTTCGATGAAAAACTTGCGACCCCGCTCGCTACGCTCGCGAGGTCACTGACAGATCTCTGGTGCGAACTTTTTGAGAAAAACTTCGATGAAAAACTTGCGACCCCACATCGCTCTCCTCGCTTCGCTCGTTTCGCTCGTGAGGTCACTGACAGGGCTCTGGTGTGGACTTTTTTGGAAAAAACTTCGATGAAAAACTTGCGACCCCACATCGCTCTCCTCGCTTCGCTCGTTTCGCTTGTGAGGTCACTAACAGATCTATGGTGTGGGCTTTTTGAGAAAAGCTTCGGTTTATAGAGGCTAGGAACGGCGGGTCCCGTCCCGCCACCAGGCCCCCACCAGCTGCACACGCCATAGCCGCCGCCAGCCCGCCCGCTACTGTGGTTGCCGGCTACCGCACTGCTATGCCGAAGCCGGGGGTGCCATGCCATGCGCATAGTGATATCTATTGAATTTATAGAAGCTGCGTTGAACCGCGGCAGCGTCTGATGTGTTTTTCGACGCTGATCCCTGGTGTCTAGAGCACGGTTTCCAACCAGGTAGTATGGTCTTGTTTCGATTCGGCGATCTCCACCACCAGGGAACGGGTCTTGTGGTCGCCCGAGCTTTCGGCCAGCTCGGCCACGTTCCGGCACCGCTCGATGAGCTCCAGCTCCGAGGCCAGGTTGTAATGGACCATCTCGGGCAGTATCTCGGCGCTCAGGATGGGAGCGATGTCGTTCTGGGGCTCTCCGCCCAGTTCATGGATGCGTTCGGCGATTCGGTCGGCCTGGATCATCGCCTCGTTGGCGGTCTCCCTGAATCGGTTGACGACCATAGCGCTATGGTCATTGGTAACGAAGTTGAAGCAGGAACCGTTGTCGCCATTGTCGCCTTTGCCACTGCCACTGCCACTGCCATTGCCATTGCCATTGCCGCCACGGCCGATATTATCGCCATTGTTGCCGTTCACGTCGGCGCCGGTACCCATGTAATGGTGGTTCAGGTACTGGAAGATGACTCCCAGCTTCTCCATATGGAGCTGGCGCAGATTCTCGATAAGTTGTTCTTTGTTCATGGTAGCAAGCCCGCAAGAACTGGAATGCCAGAATACCTATCAAATAAAGAGGTTATGCCTTTAGCGAGCCCCAGCACCCATTTACACCAGTTTTCAGTCCTTATTAGTCCTTATATTAGGCATCTTGGACCAGCAGGCAGGCAAGGATATGAACCCACAGGCAAACCGGCAAGTAGGGCAAGCGGGCAGGCAAGGATGTGGACCAGCAGGCAAACCGGCAAGTAGGGCAAGCAGACGGGCAAGGAGGTGGCCCAGC
>CAYSUX010000239.1:0-4349 GCA_964434315.1 uncultured archaeon | reverse complement strand
GAGTTCTGTTGATCCGTCCGAGTCCCGAGTCCCGAGTCGATAGAGCTTTAAAGGATGGTCGTCAATCGTCCAGCAGGTATCCCTCATGGCCAAAGAACGCAAGCTCGACCTGCCCGCCCCCTGGTCGGATTTTGAGTTATTCTCGACCAAGGAATGGCCGGAAAGTTCTACCAAGGATGTCAAGCTTCTCGACGACAAATACAAGGATATCCACAATATCTTCCATGGCCTGGGCGCTCATCTGTTCGAGAACATGCTGGGTCGCTACGATGTGATCCTGTGCAATGTTTGCGGAATTCTCTTCTTTCCCGAGAACCCGGACGCCAAGTGCCCGCTTTGCTCCTTTGTCCGCTGGATAGTCAAACATTCTCCTTCCAGAAAGAAGAGCGGCAAGGACGACCATCTGGACGAGGCCCTGAATGACCTGAAGCCCCATCCCCTGCTCCAGGACTGGTCCGACGACTAGGACTCTCTTCATTCGTTGTGAAAAGAAGCTTTTTTCGTGCACGATGTATTGACCCTTTCCACATAGCCCATAGCCCCGGTACCTTCGACGGTTCCCAGGCCTCGTCGGGGGTCGTAGCGTCTGACCCAACTAATATAAAGCTATCCGGCCCTTGGAGGCTGATAAACAATGGCGGGAATTCGAGCGAACTCTCCATTGGTCATTCTCCTGGTGGCCATCTCGTTGCTTGCCCCTACCTTGCTGGTGGGGAATCTGAACAGTGCCGCCGACGAGGCCGAAGAGCCGCTCTGGCCCCAGTTCCTGCGTGACGAACGCCACACCGGCCGAGGTCTCGATATTGAGCGGGGACTTCCAGACGATGACATGGACCCGGTCGAGGTCTGGGATTACGGGCATGGCCTTGATTACGATGAATTCGTTGTGAGCTGGTCGGCATCTGTGGGGAATTTCACACCCAATCTGGTCGTATCACCCGAGAGTGCCTCTTATGATCGCAAGGTTCAGCATATCGTCTATGTGACAGCCGTGGATGCCGATACCGATGATTCGGATTCCGGATATCGGGCAATCCTGCAGATAAGGGACGGAATGTACGGAGAAGGTGGAAGCAAATCACTGATGTGGGAAGATGATGTAGGTCTGATCACCGATACCAACGGCGATATCGTGTCCGAATCCGATATCGAGAATGGGATTGTCGGTGTGGCGACACCCACCTTGTCGGATTTCGATGGTGATGGAAAGCTGGAGATCGTCTATGTGGCTCCCAATGGCAACGTGACATTCTATGAGCCAAAGATCGAGTACGACGCCGATTCGGGCAACTACGACCACAATAACGGTGATACCTGGCAAACCCCCCACAAACATGTCACGGATCTATACGTGGCTCAGACCAGCCCCTCCATCGCTAATCTGACTGGCGATGAGCGAAAGGAGATACTGATCACGGGCTTGGAACAGGCAGGCACCGGGGAGGTCTCAGGTTTCAAATTGATCTGCTTGAATCCCGACGGCAGTGAACATTTCACTTATTCCAAGAACCATGCGGATTCGGCGGTAAGCTCTCCGGCGATCATGAAGAAAGGGGTCAAGACCTACACATTCTTCACCGCAGTCGTTTCGAACAATTTACGGGCCTACGCCGTGGACGAGACCGGCGGTCAAAAATCTGGATGGGACGGCAAGGACATTCGCAGCAATATCAAGAGCCAGACAGGCGGGACTAGCAATCACCCGATGGTACCTTCGGTGGTCATCGCCGATCTGGTAAAAGGGGATGGTGGGGAGGAGGAGATACTGATCCCCACGCCAGCCGATCTGACCGAGAACATGGCCGCCATATATGTCTTTGATTTTGACGGGGACCGTGCAGACGGCTGGGAAGATCCCGGAACCTTCGGCGCGGATACCGACGATGACGCCGAAGGGGATGTGGACGCGACCCCGGCAGTGGGAGACATCGATGGCGATGGAAAGCTGGAGATCGTTGTGGTTTACTGGGATGAGCCTGGCATCTCCAGTACCGAGACCATCGGAGTCATAGCCTTCGAGGGCGAAGAGGGGGGAACCAATTACAAGTGGAGGAATACGGGACTTGACACCGAATCACCGGGAACCGGGGATGATGGTGAACATGCCATCGGCAGTCCAGGCCTGATCGATCTGAACGATGACGGAAAGCTGGATGTGGTCCTGGCAGTCACACCGATGGTCTTCGGCCTTGACGGTCGGGATGGCAGTGACAACGACGATATCTTCCATTACACCCTAGACGATCGGGGAGAGGACAACCGAATGTACGATTCGGTGGTGGTCGGTGAGTTCACAGGCGATGGCATGGTGGATATTGTGGTCGGGGCCTCCCTCTATTCAGGGAATCTGGTCGAGCTGAACCTGCAGAGGTCCGATATAATATTCAGCCAGGATGATGATCCGGTTTCGAACATCGAAGAGAACGAATCAGTAATGGTCGATGTGGACATCCGCAATGACGGAACGCGGGATGCCAGGGGTGTAACTATTGAGCTTTTCGAGCAGACCGACGAAGGTGAACGGAAACTAACCGAATACACAGAAGTTAATGTCGATGGCGGAGGTTCGAAAGAGCATCTTGATCCCCCATACAACTGGACCCCTTCGACGACCGGGGATGTATATCTCTGGGTACGTATAATCATCGACAAGGAAGAAAATCCAGAGGTTAACTATGATGATAATAACCAATCGAGGATGCTCCATGTCTGGCCTGCCTACGGCGTAAGGGTGAACAGCACCGGCAACCACACCCAGGGGGGGCAGCCCGACAGCAATGTCACTTTCGATCTGAACGCCACCAACCTGGGTCGCGAGACCGACAACTTCACCCTGGAGGTGGTCTGGACCGGGAATGAGAACTGGGCCAACCATTCCCAACCGCAGTTGACCGATATGGCCGGGAACGAGACCCGTGACTTCATCCTGAACGTGACCATCCCCGAGGACGCGACGGCCGGAGAACATCATCTGACCCTGTGGGCCACATCCGAGGGCAACAGCTCGCGTAAAGACGATGTGGACCTGACCGTGGCGGTTGGCGAGGTCCACGCCCTGCGGGTTGCAAGCGAGAAACTGGATCTACCCACCATCCCGGACGAATACCACGTATCCTTTGAATTCGAGGTGTTCAATGACGGCAATGTGGAAGAGACCTTCAGCTACTCGGGCATCCTGAACAAGTATGACAAGAACAAGACTCACTGGGATTTCGATCTGGCGGCATCGGTCACCCTGGACCCCGGTGAGTCGAAGGTAGATGTCGTGGAGCTCATCAGTCCCGACGGGGTCGATACCGAGCTTGGCGAGACCTACAACGTGACAGTCAGGGTCAGATCCGACAATGGCACCGGTGACGATATCGTGGTGGACACGACCTTCACGGCCACCATGGGTCAGGCAATCATCACCCCCACAGCGAAGGGTGTCGATCCGGGCTACACAGCCACCTACACCATCGAGGTGTACAATCTGAATTCCAGCATCCAGACCCTGGAGCTCACCCGGGCAGGCCCCTGGGAGACCGAACTGGAAAAACCCAATGTGACCTTAGAACCATATAGCTCCACGACCATCTTCTTCAACGTCACCTCCCCCACCGGCGCCGACCCCGGGGACAAGGCCGTCAATACCGTCCGGGTCACCGGCAACGAGACCGGTTGGGAGGATCTCCTATCGGTCACGACCACTGTCAATGAGCTCGTAGGTTTGCGACTGGAGCCCAGGGAGGACTATGGCAAGAACCTCCATGTCATTCCCGATGAGACCAGGGAACTGAAACTCAGGGCCATCAACTACGAAGATGAGACGCTGGATGTGACCATCGGTCTCATCGAGCCTGCTGACAGGGGGTGGGAATACAACTTCAGTTTGGAGTCGTTCAGTCTGGATCAAGGTGAGAGACAATCGGTGGATTTCGAGATAACGATAGGTCCGGATGCCATGGCGGCCGAGCATGTGCCACTGGTCATCAACCTCTCATCTAACGACGGTCGTTTCTCCAAGGAGATAACCTACACCCTGATCATCGACCAGGATTACGATGTGGAACTCTCCGGACAGCCGGAAACCCAGGACCTGCTGTACAATCTCAGCCAGACATTTCCCATAACATTGACCAACAAAGGCAACGGGCCCGACTCGTTCGATGTGACTGTCAACTTCTCCCAACCCGGGTGGTTCGAGAAGAATATCACCGGGATCCATGACCTGGAAGCCGGAGGTTCCAGAACCCTGGATATCAAGCTCCTGCCCGGGGCCAACTTCACAGTGGGTACATTCTACAACTGCACCGTCAACGCCACCTCCATCGATGATCCGGACGAACCCTCGGACCAGTTCACCCTGA
>CAYSUX010000238.1:0-4403 GCA_964434315.1 uncultured archaeon | reverse complement strand
CGGTCGAGGCGCGCATCCGGTTGACCAGGGCATCCTCGGAAGCGGCGACCAGCATGGTGAAGCTGACCATCAGTATCCCGGCGGTGGCCGAGAAGAGGATGAAGACCAGGATGCCGGTGACAATGCTCCGTCCGACGCTTGCCAGCAACAGACTGATGACGATGGGGGCCACGCAGGCGGCGGCGGCAGAGCCATAGCCGACGCCGTACCAGAACATGCCCACCATACCCTCCTCCTTGCTCTTCTCGAAGGTGAAGTCCTCGCCGATGACCTTCTGCATCATCCTTTCGGCGCCGGCCGAGACGCGGCCACCGGTGACCCCTGACAGCGAGTCGGTGACCTTCTTCCAGCCGGCGCGGATGGGGGCCAGGATCGGCTCCAGACTGATGTCCTTGACCATCGCCGCACCCATTATCAGGATGAGGATGCCCACAACCAGCTCCAGCAATGGGATGAAGTCGCCGATGATGGATATGAACGGTATGAGCAGGATACCGATGAGCAACAACACCCCCATGAGCCCGGCGGCGGCGGCCAGTCCCACAGGCAGGGCTTCCCTGGCGGTCTCCTCCTTGGTCTTCCCCTCCTCGCTACGCTTCTTGTTGGCCAGGTAGTAGGACATGTATCCGGGCAGCAAGGGAAAGGCGCAGGGCGAGAAGAAGAGGGTGAAGCCGGTGGCGATGGCGAAGAGGTAGATGGAGGTCTCCTTGACCTTCACGTTGCCGGCCCTGCCGGTCAATGCCTTGTCCACCTCATCCTCCAGATCGTCCTTGTTCAGTTTTCCTTCGTTGTGGAAGGTTATCTTGCCCTTCTTGTCGACGATCACAATGGTCGGAGTCGCTTTCACCTCGAATGAGTTCTGGTACTTTCCCTCCTCGTCCAGGAGGGCGTGGCGCCAGCCATGGTCGTCGGCCATTTCGTCGA
Source organism: uncultured archaeon (assembly GCA_964434315.1). Classification (GTDB taxonomy): domain Archaea; phylum Thermoplasmatota; class Poseidoniia; order MGIII; family CAYLMJ01; genus CAYLMJ01. The sequence goes on along the minus strand of CAYSUX010000238.1, from coordinate 3,479 downwards.
TCTTCTCTTCCTCCTCGTCATTATGGAGGATGCTCAGCGAAATGATCATGACCTCATCCTTGTCCATCTTCTTGAAATATGGCTCAATGACCTCATCCACGAGCTGGTTGCAATATGTACAGGTGCTGAACATGAAATCGAGTATTACCACCTTCTCACCTTCATAGTCCGAGAGGGTGAAGGTGTTGCCTTTGGAGTCCGTGACCGTGAGCTCGGGGGCGTCAGACGAGCCGCCGATGAGGCTGTAGGCCACCACGGCCAATACCAGGATCAGGGCGACGCCGATGGTGACCAGGATGCGATTCTCCTTGAGACGCTCGACCAGTACGTCGAAGTTGGTGACCATCTCCGCGGATACAGGCTCCGCCGATGCGGCTTTTGTTGACGCGGCTTCCGCCGATGTGGTTTGGACCTCTGCGGGCCTGGTGGTGTCAGAAGGGACAGCGTCGGTGGCAGGTTCTTCGTCCATGGATGCTCACGCTAACATCCGGGTCTGTTCATAAGCCCTTCGTCATATTGAGGTTCACGTAAGCGAGCTTCCAGGCCTATTGCTCGGCGTCCAGGATGTCATCCGGCTTATTGGCGGGTTGGTTGGCCCAGTAGGCAAAGCCGATGATGCCGACAACGGTCACCAGACCGCCGATAACGGCTATTGGTATCTCTGTGTCCTCATCCGGTTCGTTGACCGAGGCTATGGTTATCTCCGACTGTCCCATGGTCCAGTTGCCATCATAGGCCATGATGCTGTACTCGACCTGTTGTGAATCGTCGATATTGAGCACCGCGTAGGCCTCTCCCGAGCCAAGGGTGCACACATCACCGTGGCATTCCTCGCCTTCGATGGAAAGAGGTTTGTAATTCCACTGCGAATCATTGTCACCAACGGCGCGATAGGCCACATAGGCTCCCGCCAGCTCACCACTGTCGTCATCGATCTGGGCGTTTATCTGGATGTTACCGTTGGAAGATGTCGCCGGCATGAGCTCGATGGTCGGGGGCTCGCTCTCGAGGTCGTAGGCGGTGCTGGCCGGGGTAGCGGAGTTGAGCGCCCTGGGGGTCCCGTCGCCGTCGCCACCGTCGTTGTTCTCGCTACCGTCTCCCCTGCCCGAGCTGGTATCATCGAGATCGTACACGACCGCGACCGGGATGACGTTGGCAGGGTTGACCGGGACCTGTATCGGCACCTCCTCGCCGTCGATTATCATGGTCGTGGGAACCTCCCACTCGGCATAGAAGGCGTTGTCGCCGTTCAGGCTCTCGCCAGGCTCCAGTTGGAACTCCTTGTCCTGCATGCCATACTCCCGGAAGACATTGTGAGTAGTAACATACTCGTCCAGGGACTTGCTCCAGGCCGTGACGTTATCCTCGATCATGAAGACATGGAGCAGGCCGTTGAGGGTATCGTCGGGGAGTGGCTGCTCGGGGCTGGGAATGAAGAGCTCGTTGTTCTCGACATACTCGATCTCCACCATGATCTTGAAATAGGTGCCGTCGTACATCGAGCCCACATTGACATTAACCATCTTGATGGCGTCCCGTTCACCCGAATCGATCAGGGCCTGCTTCATATCATCGTAGTTTGCGTCGGCAGTGGAGCCGTGGGAACCGCCGAGTTGAACATAGCCGCCATCGGCTTCGAGATCAGGGGTGCCTGCGACACCGGGTTGGTAATAGCGCATTCGTTCCCTTGAATCATCGGTCATCAGCTCGTCCTCGCCCCCGCCGTTGAGTTCATGGAACTCCACATAATTCCATGGATTTCCCTCGGCATATCCTTCCTCTTCCCACAGGCGCATGGCATCGGGATGGGCTCCGCTCATGCATGGGGGGCAGGATAGCCCGGTAAAGTGTTCGAGGACCGGACGGTGGGTCCAGCCGTTGGGATGCTCTGTTGGAGCATTGGTGGATTCGGCCACTGGCAGCTCTTCCGCTTCGGGCGCGGCGGCGGATGTGCCAAAGGAGAGCAGGAACAGCGTGAAGATCAGGCCGACTCCGAGAATGCGGGCGCTAAACATCATGATCACCTTTCGATGCAGGTATTATACCAAAGCGCCATCATTAATAGCTATTTGTAGGTTATGGCCTGGACAGCGACCCGGTCGGTACTTATTTCAGGTCTGGGAACCAGTTCATTCGTCGTTCAGATCGTTGATATATCGCCCCTTGCCGGGATGCCCGATGATCTCTCGCTCTTCGGACACCAGCCGACCCCGACACCAGACCGCCTCCGGAAAGCAGCCCGGCCATCCCTCGAAAGCGGTCCAGGCACAGCGGGCAATGGGCAACGGGCAATGAGTAGCAGGCAGCGGGCGGGCAGCGGGCGACGGGCAGCTAACATTAATTAACGGCAAAGAGTATTTCAGATCATGGCCACCATCAAGGAGCTGATCGACCGCCACCAGGGTGAGTGGTTGGCCATCGAGATCACCGAAGAATCGGAAGGGGTGCCCGTCAAGGGTGAACTGGTCTATCATTCGCCGGAAAGGTGGAAGGTCTGGGAGAAAACACAGGCTTACCGGAGACTCTATATCACCTATGCCGGTCCGCCCTTGCCTAGAGGGTACGCTGCCGCTTTCTCAACCCTCCGGTTTGATGGCTTCTCAATGCCATTGCCAATAACCTCTGATATTATTTCCGACAAACTACAAAGCTATTGCCGATAAAATGCCCGACTTAACCCTCACTGTCGTCGATAAATCCAGGGCGTCCGGTCCGGATCGAGCTTATGTCTCTTGAAGTATTGCCGATAAATCCTTCATGTATTGCCGATAATCTCTGCTCAATCGATAGGCTCTGGCCTTGTTGGAGGGGTCTATCACCTCAAGCCATCGGGCTTTGACCCACCCCTGGAGCAAATGCCTTGCCATTCGTTGTGAAACTCCCAGCACCCCTGCGATGTCTCGGGTTTTGATCATATCCTTTTTGAAGAATACCGATAAGATCAGCTTTGCTCTTTGATCCATATCGGCCAGGCCCGCCGGTTCTTCCGGCAATGGCAGATCGAGGTAGCCCCGGGCTTGCCCTCGGGCTGAATCGAGTACCTCGATAAGAGTTCGAATGTAGTACTCCAACCAGGGCGTCAGATCAGCTTCGGCTCGCCCTTCGTAATAATTATGGTGCGGGTGTGTCTGCAAGGCCAGGTAATAGTCGGCCGGATGGCGCGCGTGCCGTTCTTCAAGGGACATCCGCCCGGCCCGGCCCAAACCCTCCCTGTACAAGATGAAGTTCGCCAGTAACCTGGCCACCCGACCGTTACCGTCATAATACGGGTGAATCGTGGCAAATTGATAATGGACGAGGCCGGCGATCAGGGACGCAGGAAGGTCCCGGTCGAGGGCTTGCCGGGTCCATTTTACCAGCGCCTTCATCAAGCCCGGCGCGTCGGCGGCCTCGGGCGGAAGATAGACGATGGCTCCATTCTGCGCGTCACGGATGACATTCTGGCCATCACGATAGGGTGTGGGTTTGGCTCGGGACCC
>CAYSUX010000237.1:0-4407 GCA_964434315.1 uncultured archaeon | reverse complement strand
GCAGACTACCCATCAATGGGCTCTGGCAAAGGGGCTGGCAGAACGGGATATCGAGGTACACCTCTATTGTCGACGACCCAAGGGGCTGCCCGATGAGGAGGATGGGGTTCAGTTCCACCGGGTATTCTCAGGCGAGTTCCCGTTCAAACGGCCCTTCTTCACAGCCAGTTGCCGCCGGATCCTGGCCCGTGACGATCGCCAAAGGTCCTACGACCTGATCCATGACCGGGGCTATCTGTTCGGTGGGTCGGGGGGCAAGGTGGGCCAGGCCGCCGGGGTTCCGGTGGTCCTGCAGATAGACGACAACTGGCCCCTGTCGGAAGCCATGGCCTCAAGGCTGGCTCGCTTCGATTTCTACCAGGCTGCCGCCCTGCGTTCATGCCAGAAGCAACTCGACCGGGCCAACGCGGGTTTCGCGGTCTCGGCCACACTGAAGGCCCAGGCCCGGGACTGGCACCCCGACGCCGACAGGAAGCTGGTGGTGATACCCAACGGCGCCCATCTGGACCGGTTCAATCCCGAAGCCGAACCCCTGGGCATCCGAAAGCGACTGGGATTGGATGACCGGGCTCCGATCGCCCTGTTCGTCGGGGCCATGGGACCCTGGCACGGTACCGACCAGTTGCCCGAGGTAGCCCGGAAGCTGGCCACCCTTGAACCCGAAGGCCATGTGGTGGTCGCCGGTGGCGGTAGCGAGAAATGGGCCGTCCAGCCCCGTACCAGCGAGAGAGACGCAAAAGCCACCCCGGCGCCAAGGGTCGATCCGCCACCTCCCAATCTCCACTGGCTGGGCCGCCTGCCGGTAGAGGAGATACCCGGACTGATGGTGGAGTGCCAGGTCGGGCTGACCCCCTATCCGGACCGGGAATTCGGCTTCTCGCCCTTGAAGGTGTTCGAGTACTTTGCCTGCGGCCTGCCGGTGGTGGCTTCACGATTACCCTCGACAAAGGAGGTCATCGACCATGAGCGAAGTGGCCTGCTGGTACCTCCCGGGGATGGCGCCACCATGGGCGAGGCCACCGTCTCCCTGATCGAGGACGGCGCGCTGGCCGAACGCCTGAGCCGGGCCGGACTGGAAGCCGCCCGAAAGACCTACAACTGGAAGGCTCTCGTCGAAAGGCTCATCGAGCTTTACGATAGCGTATTGGCCGCCGGTACTCCCGGAACCCCCGGAGGTGACGCCGGATGAAAGGGGCGGCCCGGGCGCCGGCCCATATCACCAGTTTCTTCTTGGTCCCGCAAAAACAGCCCTGGGACACACCGATCAGATGCGGCTCCGTCGGGGCCGGCATCTGCCTTGAGAAGGGGGTCAGGGCCAGGGTCACGCTCTCCGACGACCCGTATATGAACATCAGTCACGATGACAGGCAGGTTTCCGACCCGGTCACCGAAGCGACGCTTAAAGCCTTTCTCCCTCAGGGTTGGGGCGGTGATGTGGAGCTGGAACTGGACCTTCCGCTGGGAGCCGGACTGGGGATGTCCGGAGCCTGTGCCCTGGCCACGGCCGTGGCGACCCTATGCGCCCTGGGAGAATGGGATATCGCCCCCGAACCCGGGGAAGCCTTCCCGGCCAAGGCGGTGGGCAACGCCCATATCGCCGAGGTGCTGAATCGGACCGGACTGGGTGATGTGGCGGCCCAGGCCGCCTGCTTCGGGGCCGGACAGCCCCTGGAGGTGCGCCGCTACCCCGGCGTCGCCGACCTGAGCCACAATGTGGACACATTCTTGAGCGCGAAAACCGAGGTCGCCTTATGCCTCACCGGGGAACAGGTCAGTACAAAGGAGACCCTGGAGGACGAAGGACGAATGGAGCTGGTACGCAGGGCCGGCGCCAGGGCCAAAAGAGGCCTGCCCGGGGAACCCGCCATCAACGACCTCATCCGACTGGGTCGCCGCTTTGCCGGTGACGCAAAACTCATCCCGGGCAAGCTGGCCCCGGCCCTGGACGCCGCCCTGGACCTGGAGGATACCGAGGCTTCGATATCCATGCTGGGCACGACCCTCTACGGCATAGGGGATCTGGAGGGGCTGAAGGAGGCCTGGGCCAGGTATGGCGAGGTCGTGTTCTGCGGCCTGCTTTGATGTGGCTGTCCAGCGATCTCTCAAGTCGATCCTTAAAAAATCCCATAGGATAAGCACCGTTGATGAGACAATTTCAGCCAGGTCGGCATCGCTCAACCATATAACCTCGTAAGCCAATCCCGTACCGTGTCAGTCGATCCCGAACCGTATTCTTCCAAAGAGGAGGGCGCAGCCCCACCCACGAACATCCTGGCCATCGCCGCCAATGCCCGGGCCGCCGCCGGGGAGCAGGTACCACCCGAGAGTCCCACCGATCCCGCAGCCTGGCTCATCGAACTGGCCCGACAGTTACGGGAGGCGCCCGGCATCGCCCGTAAACAGCCCATCGGGGCCCTTGTCGTGGCCGGGCTCCCCGACCCCGGGAAGCTGACCCTACCGGGCCTTGTCACCGCCTGGAAGGGGGAGGATTCGGCGGCCCTGGACCTGGGAAGGATCGCAGAGCTGGCAGGGCAGGATGGTGAGGGCCAGACCCTCCCCGAAGCCACAGGCCATATCCTCGTCGCCGCCGATGGCATCCGACCCGACCTGATGGTGGCCGATCCCTACTGGGCCGGCTTCTGTTCGGTCATCGTCAACGTCAACGACATCCTGGCCATGGGTGGCAGGCCGTTGGCCCTGGTCCAGGTGGTCTCCTATTCGGATCCCGATCAGGGCCGGGCCCTTACCCGGGGCCTCGGAGCCGCCGCCGCGGCCTACGGCGTTCCGGTCATCGGCGGCCATACCCATCCGCCGGCACCGGCCCAGACCCAGGCCCAGGTCGAGGACCCAGGCTCAAAGGTCAAGAGTGAAGGGGATGCTGAGAATGATGAGGATGAAGTGCGTGAAGTGCATGATGAAAAAGAAGATAAAGAAAAGGATGAGGAGATCACCCGGGCCGTTGGTGGAACCGAAAAGACCGGGGAGGGTCACACTGTCGATCCAGCCGCTCCGGTCGCTCCGGTCGATCCGCCTCATCTGAGCGTCACCGCCCTGGGGGTTGCCGGTCCCGGATTGCTCAGGTCGGACGCCGTCCAGGCCGGGGACACTCTGGTCATCGCCGTCGATCTACGGGGTGATTTCAGACCGAGTCTTTCAGATGATTCGCATATAAAGGAAAGTAGGGGAGGCAGGGCCTTCGACACCATTGCCGAACGTTCCGCCCCCGAACTGGAGCGTTTGTGTCAGCTTCCGATGGGGATAGCGCGAAACAAGCTGGCCAACGCCTGCAAGGACATCTCCAATCCCGGCCTCATCGGTACCCTGGGCATGCTCTGCGAGTCCTCGGGGGTCGGCGCCCTGGTGGAGCTGGCTGCCCTTCCCAGGCCCCCCGGTGTGGAGGGGCCGCCCGAGCTTCCCGCCCCAGGGGCGAGTGAGGATGACGACAGCGGGCCCACCCCGGCCCCCACTGCTTTGGCTGCCCCCGCCAGCCAAGCCACCCCCGCTGCCCCCGCTGGCCGCCCCGGCCCCGCCGGCCCAGCCACCTTTGCTGCAGCCGCCGCCAGCCACTCCGGCCCCGTCGGCTCTATCACAGCCGTGCCGGGGTCTCGGACCGGGAACACCCCACTCCTCGACTGGTTGCTGGCATATCCCGGTTACGGTTTCCTTTTCGCCGCGCCGCCGGACAGGGCCGAGGCCCTCTGCGCCCTCTTTGCCGCCGAGGGTGTCACCGCCGTGGTCTGCGGTCATTTCACTCCGGTGCGCAAGCTCCAGTTGGCCCTGGGTTCCGACAGGGTCCCGGTCTGGGATTTCGGCGCCGGTGACACGATCACGGGGCTGGGGCCAAGGCCCTGAAAAGGGAAAAATCACTACAAAATCACCACAGAGTCACAGAGACACAGAGAGTTTTATGAATATGTGTCGATTCTCAATGATTTCTCTGTGTCTCACTGTCTCTGACTTTGGAATTGGAACGCGACATATCTATGGAGCGCTTCCAAGGTCCGTGTGCCTCTGAGTGAAACGAGGAGGCGCAAAGGTGGTTCAATTTGGCTTTCCCGCGTGCTTCACCGCGTGGTTTTCTCGATGACAAACCACTCCCGCTCCCGGTTGGAGGCCGGCTGACCGGCCGCGTAGCCGAGGTTGCCGCTGCCGATTTCCTGTAAAAAGGGCGAAAAAGCATGATCTGGGGGCCGAAAGCAGGATTTGGAGCCTGGAGGAGTCGAAAGCCCAGGCTGACCGATATTGGGGATAAGGGAAAATAGAGGCTTGAGGTTTAGATCAAGCCCAAACCTGGGCGGAGGGCCGGAGGCGAGGCCGGGGCCGGATATTGCCGTGTTATCCGACCTGACGACCGAAGGGAGGAAAGCGCAGCGGGGTCGAGCACCGCAGACTCGAAGAGTCGAGGAG
>CAYSUX010000236.1:0-4433 GCA_964434315.1 uncultured archaeon | reverse complement strand
AGCAGGCGTGGCGGGTCCATCGGCGGCTATGCGCTTTGCTGCCCCGGCTTTGGCATAGCAGCGAGCGGGCGGGGCGGGTGCTAGCGTGGTATACCCGTGGTTGCGGCAGGCGGGCGGATTCGGTTTTGGCATAGCGGCGTGCGGGCCGGTGAACATAGCACAGGGGTCCGGCGGTGCCGTGAGCCGCCTGTAGCGCGTGGGGCAGCCTAATACCACTTGACCGTCGGCGGTGATGTTGTGTCGATTGTCGTCTATTCGAGCCTCGGCTCGGCTCAGACACCCCGGCTGACCCGGTGGTGCAGGCTCTGGTCGGACTTGAGAATATTTACCTCCAGGGGCATCTGGCCCGGCAGGCTGTGGGAGGCGCAGCCGTAGCAGGGGTCGTAGGCCCTGAAGGCCATCTCCACCATGTTGAGTATCCCCTCGTCCACCTTGAAGTTGCGGATGAGCCTGGAGGCGGCCTGCTTGACGGTAAGGTTTATCGGTCCGTTGTTCTGGACCGTGGCCACGATGAGGTTGGCCTTGTCGACCATGCCGTTCTCGTCGAGCTTGTAGTGGTGCCATAGGGTTCCGCGAGCGGCCTCGATGACACCCACGCCCTCGCCTGGCTCGCCCAATTTAGCCCGGATGTCGGTTGAGGTGATCTTAGGGTCGTTGATGAGCTCGTCGAGCCGTTCGATGGCATACATCAGCTCGATGAGCCGGGCCCAGTGATAGGCCAGGGTCGAGTGGACCGGTTGGCCGCCCAGGGTCTCGAACATCTGCTTGAAGGCCTCGTTGGCCAGGGGGGTCGCCATGCCGTCGGCCACATTGAGTCGGGCCAGGGGCGCGACACGATAGAGGCCAGAATCCATACCACCTTCCAGTCCCTTGTAGCCCACCTTCTTCAGGTAGGGCATCTTGCAGTAGGTCCAGGGCTCCACATACTCGCCGATATGGTCCAGGTAGTCCTGGGCGCCGAACTTGGCGAACTGCTTGCCTTCGGGGTCCACCACCCTGATCTGACCGTCATAGAAGTTGGGGTGGTTGTTCTCATCGACCATTCCCATGTAGTAGGTGGGGAAGGTGTAGATATCGCCGGTGATGAGCTCTACGTAATCCTTGTTCTTCAGGACTATGTCATCGAAGACCTGCAGGGTGAGCTTGCCGAACTCGATGGATGATTCCGCCCAACCCTGGATGAGGACTCGTTCCTTTTCGCTCAGGGGCTTGGACAGACCTCCTGGCAGGCCGCAGACCGGATGGATGGCCCGCCCGCCGATTATCTCCTGGATCTTCTGACCGTAGGCCCGGTGTTTGATGACCTCGCCGGCGATGTCCATGCCCGCCTTGGCTATGACTCCCAGGATGTTCCGTTCCATCTTGGGTGCCGTGGGACCGACGACGAAATCGGGACCGCCCAGGAAATAGAAGTGCAGGGTATGATCGTAGAGGAAATAGCCGGAGTACATCAGTTCTCTCAGTTTCCTGGCCGCCGAGGTTGGTTCCACATCGTAACAGGCGTCCAGGGCCTTGGTGGCGGCAAAGTGGTGGGCCAGGGGGCAGACCCCGCAGATACGCTGGGTGATCCTGGGCATCTCCTCTCCCGGGCGACCCACGCAGAACTGTTCGAAACCCCTGAGCTCCGGGACCTGAAGGAAGGCGTTGGCCACATTGCCCTGGTCGTTGAGCAGTATGTCTATCTTGCCATGGCCCTCCAGTCTGGTGATGGGGTCGATGGTCACGCGCTTGGTCTGCTTTGCCTGCTCTTCAAGGGTCTGGGTCTCTTTGGTCATCGGATCACCTTCTCAACGCTGTTCATCCACTTCATGACCCCATTCGATAGTCCGGTGTCGCTCGATGGGTCTCTTCGAAATCGATGGGGAGCAATGGCGTACCTGGTCGTTGAGATCGTAACGGTACCGGAACGGCGATCCTGAGAGCTTGCGACAATAGACGGTTGGTTCACTCTTGGTCACTCCGTTCTTGGTCAGAATCAGGTTCAGGCCATTGCCCAGTCCAAATCTCCAATTCAAATAACCCTCTGGGTGTTGGAAAAAAACAGATAGATGACCCGAACAGAAGTATGATCTCAGGTTATCTTGCGTGAGAATCCCGGTTTCATGGAGTTCTATTCGATCAGACCAAGGCTTTGATGTCTGATCACAATGGCATCGGCCAGTTCATCCAGGGCTGCCAGGTCCGCTTCCTTTGGCAATCCCTTGATCAGGATCGGCTCCAGCAACTCCACCTTGAGGTTCCCCAGCATGCCCGTAACCTGGTCCACCATCTTGCTGCCCCAGCCATAGGAGCCGATGATGGCGGCGTGTTTGGCCTTGGGTCGCAGGGCGTTCACCAGCACGGCGGCATAGGCGGCGGCCGGATGAGGGCCGATGAGCACAGTGGGTGAGGCCAGCACGATGGTCGCGGCGTCCACCAGGGCCTTGGCCATCTCGCCCAGATCCGATCTGGTCAGGTTGAATGGTCTGACCGTTATCCCCCTATCCATCAGCGCCTCTACCAGATGATTGACCATAACGCCGGTGCTGCCGTGCATGGACACGTAGGGCAAGACGACCTCGTTGCTCACCTCGTCCGAGACCCAGTCCCGGTAGGCCTCGAGGATGAACTCCGGTCGATGGTATACCGGACCATGACTGGGGGCGATCATCCCGATATCGAACTTTTCAAGTCGCTTCAGGTGCTTTTTGATCTGGGGCCTGAAGGGCATCATTATCTCGGCGTAGTAGCGTTTGGCGGCCTCGTAGACCGTGGATTCATCCACGGCGAAGAGGTCGCTGGTGGCCAGATGGGAGCCCAGAAAATCGCAAGGGAACAGTATCTTGTCCTCCTTCAGGTAGGTGAACATGGTCTCGGGCCAGTGGACCCAGGGGGCGATGATGAACTCCAGGGTCAGGTTACCCAGTGAAAGGGTCTCGCCGTCCTTGATGACCAGGAAGACCTCCTCGGGGAGGTGCAGGTGGTCGATCAGAAAGGACATGCACTTGGCATTGGTCACGACCCTGGCTTCGGGAAACTTTTCGAGCATGGCCGGAAGGCTGCCCGAATGGTCCTGCTCGGCGTGGTTGGTGATCAGGTAATCTATCTTTGTCACATCGAGCTTCTCGAGATTGTCGAATAGTTCATGGGTCAGCTCGGGATCGACCGTATCGATGAGCGCCACCTTCCGGTTGCCCTGGATCAGGTAGGCGTTGTAGCTGGTGCCCTGGGGAAGGGGAATGAGCTCATCGAATAGCCGACGGTCCCAGTGGCGGGCGCCGACATGATGGACGTTGGGTACCAATTCGTTTACGGTCATTTTCGAATCTCCAGCGGGTTTTGGAGCCTTGCCGGACATGTTGTTTGGCTTTTTAAAAAAATGTATATACCGGTAATCGCGGGAGCCACCGTCAAAATAAAAAGGTCTGGTCGAAGTAATCGAACAGACGGAGACCACCGAGGTCGCACCATCAAAACGATTGGAAATTTTACGGTGATAGACTACGACGATTGCCGATTATAAAATAGAAATGTATTAAATCGTTTTGCTAATGCCATTTCAATTCCTTTTCAGGAGTGGGGTATTTTATTTTATCAAATTAAAATACGCATAACGGTGCATTATATGAGCCAACAAGCTAAAGCACCCCCCTCCCGACGCCTCCGGTCCGCGGGCGGCACGGCCGCCGCCGCGATGGCCGTGATAGTAGTCATCCTGATGGTCCTGCCAAGTGTAACCCAGGCCGAGACAACTTGGAACGTATCCGTTGGCACCATGTCAGAAGGAGATTATTCTAACAAGACCTTCTCCTTCTTTTCATACGTTACAGTGACCTTGGATAATGTTGACGCCAGCGCCACCAACGCCACTGTCTTGGTGCTGATCCAGAATGCCACAGTCAATGGCGCCGTCCTATTCAAAGAATCGAGCGCCGCCGAATACAGTCAAATGGGTAACCTCAAACCTGGAGTGGATAACAACTTTGTATTCCTCTTACAGGCCAATAAGACCTACAAACTTAGATTACAGGTCAATGGCGGTCTCTTTATGAGCGTTAAACGTCTGGGTTTTGGTTCACTTACCCTGGACGACGACGCTGTTTTCACCGGTTACACCTACATTCCCGAGGGCAACCAGTACTACATCGAGTTCAACCTGAACACCACCTCCCACAATGCCCAATTCAGCTCCCTGACTTCGGGTCTAACTTTTCTCGCATATGCTAATCAGACCGTGGTTAAAATGGGCACCATCCCCTCCACGGGCAAGACGCTTTCGCTGTCCAACTACACTGAGCGTTTGCGGTTATACTCCCTCAACCCAACCAAGTTCACACTGACTCTAGACACCAACGCCTCGGATCACACCATTTTGGCCAACTATGATAATCTATACTACGACGGCACTAAAGCCATTGTGAAGGTCAGCCAATCTGACTACAACAACATCACCG
>CAYSUX010000235.1:0-4538 GCA_964434315.1 uncultured archaeon | reverse complement strand
TGATATGTAATTTACCCGGGACCCACAGAGCTAAAAAGGAGCGAGCATCCTGGCCTGGCCAACCCCTGCCCTGTTCATGTCAGGCATCGTCGAGGTTCCCTACGTGCCCTCGTCGGCCATTCGTCCATCCGGGAACGAAGAGATGGAAGCACATCGGTCATCCCAGGCCCCTGAGCCCCGACCTCCCCTTTCCCACCTCCCAACTCCGCGACTCCCGTCGATGAGTGGCGTGATAGGCGTGACAGGCAGGCTCACCTGTATCAACCTCATCAGAACCAACCGGAGGCCCAGAACATCAAAGAGGAAACCTACGACCGGCTCATACGCCATCTCCAGCGCTACAAGACCTACTCGGTCTACGAGGGCGTGGAAGACACCGCCAACAGCTTCCACCTGCCCTTCGATACTGTCAGGGCCATCCGCTCCCAGTTCCTGCAACGTAAGGTCATCCGCCGCTTCTATGTGGTCAAGGCCCGGACCGACAGGATCGTGGCCCAGTGGAAACGGGGTTCGACCCTGGACAATCTAGCCCGGCGTCAGGACTTTCCCCCGGTGTTGCTGGCCAACTTCGTGCTGCCCAAGCTGGGCTACACCAAGCGCAAGATAAAGGCCGCCATCGCCAACCCCGACAAGGCCGGTACCGCCCGGTTGCGGCGGGAGCTGAGAGAAGCTGTGAACGAGGACGACCTCTACTCGCCTTCGGGCCATGAGAAGCAGGCGGCCGAGGGAAACCGGCGAGAGGATATCCTGGCCGTGTGGTTGGACGGGCTGGAGATGGAGTATTTCACCGAGGAGGAGATGCGTGACGCCACCGTGGAGGGCAAGACCCCCGATTTCCTGCTACCCCAGCCCCTCTTCTTCCAGGGCGCCAAATACAACTGGGTCGAGTCCAAGGCCTCCTTTGGCGACAAACCCATCCATCGTAAGATAGTCTCCGGCCAGGTCGGGCCATACACCGAGTTCTACGGCCCGGGTCTGCTGGTCTACTGGTACGGCTATCTGGACACCCTCACCTGCCCCGGCTTCGACATCGTTGACCGGCGGGAACTGGGCCTGACGTGATATGATCAGGTTTGGTGAGATACGAGATACTATCGATATACCAAATCACAGGGACCCAATAGATGCCAATAAGATACAAGGTAAGTGGCTACATAGGACTTCGGATGGAAAAACTCATGAGATCGAAATCGAGTTGTATATCAGGAATGGAGAAATCGAAACAGCCTATCCTTTGAAAGGAGTTGGTGTCCAGAAGAAATTGACATCCGGTAACGGCAATGACGGATGGTATGAATGGAATCCTGTTGATGGTGATTTTACGATTCCGGTTCCATAAGGTGTGTAATCCTATGTTAAAAATCAATTGTATTGTTGACGGTCAATCAGATGGTACAGTGACTGAAGCAAGATGTTCTATACTTATTGACGGGAAAAAGGTAATTGGATTTGGTGGATTTATCATTGACCAACTTGAACAATTAATGAATTATATTGATAAAAACAATCAAATAATTTGGCGAGGTTACTTTAGTCATGGCCTTTCTTTCTTTATAAAACTTTTTTCTGAAACAGAAATTGAAATTTCCTATCAAGAACATCTTTCAAGACAACCAGTTTGGGATGAGAAACAAGAATCATTCATTGTAAATAAAAATGAATTTAAAGACGAAATTGTTCGAGTTGTTGATGAATTTATCGATGAAGTAGGCTGGCGAGATGAGAACATAGTAGCTTGTGAAACAAATCCTGGTAGTGTTCGGGATTTTGTAGTTTATTGCAACACTGATATTTATAAATACAGGTTAGATAAAATTGATGGATCATGCAAATGACCATGGTTAACTTGAATTGCAATACCTTCGTCGTCCTCACCCTCGCCTCTGCGGTCCTCCTGCTGGCCGCCGCCCTCCTGGCACCGCCGACGGTTGAGACTGCGCCGGAGATCGCGGTAGCCGGATACAGCGGACCCTCCGCCAGCGCCGAGAAGGGCCTCGACATCGCCGAGGACGACGCCGACATCATGGCCGATGAAGGACCCCGGGCGCTCGCAGCAGCCATCGATGGACCCGCGCCCGCATTATGGCCGTTGGGGCCCAAAGGCTGACGTGGCCTCGGCCCCCCACGCCATAGCCGCCGCCGGGCTCCCATGTGCTATGGCCGCAAGCCCGCTCGCTGCTGCATGTGGCCGCCCCCGGGCCCGCAAAGCGGCTATACCGAAGCAGAGCCCGCAACGCCTGCGGCAGTGGTACTGATCCCTGATCCCTAATCCCTGACCAGACTCCCCTCGAACGACTCGCCCAGACAGGCGGCCGCCAGATCGGCCAGGACCGTGCCGTTGACCACCGCCAGCTCGAAGCCCTCGATGCTGGCAGCGATACCGGCGGCGATACGGGCTGCGGTGGGGTCCACGACCGCGGCCACCCCGGCCTGGCCCGTCGGCTCACCCACGATCTCGACAAGGCGGGCGAAGTCGAGCCTTTCGACCCGCTCGGCCCCGGGATCCTTTTTGGGGTCGGCGGTGTAGACACCGTCCACGTTGGTGGCGATGACCAGTCGACAGGCGTTGACCCGTTCGGCCAGGTGGGCGGCCACGGCGTCGGTGGTGTGGCCCGGGACCGTGCCGCCCATGACCACACAGTCGTGACGCTCACCCAGCGTGACCGCCCCCTGGATATCGACAGGCACCTTCCACGGGACCTTCGCGCCCCGGGTCTGCATGGCCGCCAGCAGGAGTCGGGCATTGAGTCGGGTAGCGTCGATGCCCAGGTCGTCGAGCTGGGCCTCGGTCAGGGCCTTCCCGGCCCGCCCGCCTTTGCCGCCGGCTTGCCCGCCTGAGCTTTCCGGCGTTTTGCCTGCCTGCCCACCGGCCCGCCCGCCCGCTTCGGCGTCTGCTTGTTCGCGCGCCTGCTTGTTGCCTGTCCGCATATTCGGCCCAGCTCGCCCGCCTTTGCCGTTCTTGCCGCCGGCCATGGCTTTGTTGGCCTCGCAATCCGCCATGGTCCCGCCTGCCTCGCCACCCGCCATAGCCTCGTCGGCTCGTTCACCGGCCCGGCTTGTCTGCCTGCCCGCCGGCTTGCCCGCCTCCCGGGCCAGGGTGATGTAGCGGCGTGCAGTGCGGCCACCGCCGACGACGACATAGATGCGGCCCAGCTTCCCGGTCAGTTCGGTCAGGCAGGCGGCGACCGCTACCAGGAATTCCACCTTCGGCTCCTCGGGCATCAGGATAGAGCCGCCCACATTGAGCACCACCGGCCGGGTGGCCTGTCCGTTGGCCTGTCCGTCGGCTGGAGTTTCAGGCAGGCGGGCGGACGGAGGCTCTTTGGACATGGAGGTCGAGTCGGCCGGGGCTTAAAAAGTGGAGGCGACCGGTCCGGTCGGGTCTCAAACCCGGAAGGTCTCCCCGGTTCCGGGCAGCAGCACCTCGAATCCCTCTTCCTCCAGGGCAGTGGCCAATGGCCGGCGGTCGTCGGAATGGTAGAGCACCACGGTGTTGGGCTGGCATCGCTTGGCCTGTTCCACCAGCTCGGTGTGGCCGGCATGGGCCGAGAAGTCGAAATGGCTCACCGGGCAATCGACCTTCAATTCCACCCCGTCGATGAGCACCCGCCCCTGGTCCAGCAATCGACGACCGTTGGTACCTTCGACCTGGTAGCCGGTGAGCAGTATCTCCGAGCGTTTGTTGCGGTGGAGCTGTTTGAGATAGGTATGTACCGGTCCGCCGTCCAGCATCCCCGAGGTGGTCACGATGACGCCGGGCCTCTGGAGAGCCTGCTTGCGAAGCTCGAAATGGTGTACAAAGCGGGCATTGTCTATTGCCGCCCTCATGGCCCTTATGGAGCGCAACTGATAGGGATGCTGAAGGTAGAGCCTCGAGACCCGGCGGCCCATGCCGTCCACCCATACCGGAAGGTCGGTCTCGGCCAGCAACAGCAGCAGTTCCTGGGTCCTGCCCACGGCAAAGGCCGGTACCAGGGCGATGCCCCCGTTCCCCACGACCTCCTCGACCCGGTCCAGGAATGCCTGCTCCAACTGGGGGCGGGAGGGGTGGTCCCGACCGCTGTAGGTGGCCTCCAGCAACAGGGTGTCGCAGACCGGCAGACGCGGCGGCTTTACCAGTCGCATGGGCTGACCACCGATATCCCCGGAGAAGACCAGGGTCGAGCGGCCGTCCTCCAGCTCATATGAGACAGCGCCGGGGATATGGCCCGCCCGATGGGCCCGGACCCCCACACCCTCGATGGAGAACCAGCGATTGGTTCGCAAGGGGACATGGGCGTTGTGCAGCTCCTGGACATCGGCCATTGAAAATGGCAGCTCATGGCCCTCTGCCCTGGCTATCTTCAGACTGTCATACGAGAGGATCTCACTGACGTCGATGGTGACATCCGTGGCCCAGACCTGACATCCCGTTTCCGCCACGGCCTGGGGAACCATCCCCGAATGGTCCAGGTGGGAATGGGTAAGCAAAAGGGCATCCATCGCCGGAGGAGGCTGGGGAAAGCCCGGGGGCCGTGAGGGCGCCATCCCATAATCCA
>CAYSUX010000234.1:0-4574 GCA_964434315.1 uncultured archaeon | reverse complement strand
CAAGCCGTTAAGAGTGGATGGAAGATGGAGAGGATTGCTTCGAGCCATACGAACGCCCCCAGGGCTGGAAAGCGAATAATCACTATTCTATAAACCTGCCGATATGATTGATTCCGGATTACTTTCAATAATTCGACGAGATTTATCTGGTTCAAATCGGGTGAAATCCCTCAAGGGCATGGGTTATAATCACACCCCTCCCTGGCCGGTCATGCCCTCCGCCGACAACCTGGACCTGCGTGCCCTCTCCGAGATGCATGACGCCAGGAGCCTGAACACCTTCATATCCATCTATGCCAACCTGGAACAGGACCTGAACCTCAAGTTCCTGGAACAGCGCCATACCGTCTGTCGCTCGATACTCAAAGGCAATAACCTGCTGGTGGAGAATTTCGAGAAGGGCTTTGCCCAGGCCATCGACAGACTTCGCAAGCTCAAGGGGCGCCCGGGTGTGGAAGGGGTGGCCATCTTCTGCTCGCCGATGAACGATCTTTTCGAGTTCCACGAGCTGATGACGCCGGTCAAGGACCATGTGGTGGTGGACAGCTCGCCCTATGTGCGGCCCCTGACCAAACTGGCTGATGAATGGGAGACCACCGCCCTGGCCCTGGTGGACCAGCAGAACTTCAAGCTCTTCGTCCTGTCACTGTCCAGCGCCGAGAAGGTGGGGTCCGACAGCGAGCAGATCATGGGCCGTCACAAGAAGGGTGGCTGCTCCCAGGCCCGCTTCCAGCGGTTGCGCAAAGGCGCCATCAAGGAGTTCCTGGAAGAGGCGGCCTTAACCATCGCCGAGATGATGGAGCGGGAGAAGCTGGAGAACCTGATCATCGCCGGACCCGGCAATGCCAAGAAGGATCTGATGGACTACCTGAATCCCCATGCCCGAAAGAAGGTGGTAAGCGTTATCGATCACCATTTCAAGGCCTCCCACCAGGAGCTCTTCGACAAGGCCCAGGAGGCCATCCAGGCCGAGGAGCGCACCGAGGAGCTGGAGCGCATCGAGGAGCTAAAAGGCGAGATACTCACCGAGGGGCTGGCGGTCTACGGTCTGCGGGAGACCCGGGACGCGGTCATGGCCGGGCAGGTCGAGACCCTGCTGGTGAGCCAGGGCTTCACCACCGGCGGCTGGAAATGCGAGGCCTGCCAGCTCTTCGACCTGGGCCACCGTGAGGGCTGTCGGTCGTGCAGCCGGCCGGTCACCGAGATAGACTTCATCGAGGAGCTCACCGAGTATGTTCACCGCACCGATGGCGAGGTGGACTTTGTCATGGACAGTGACGACCTGGAGGCCCTGGGCGGAGTGGCTGCCTTATTGCGGTACAAGTAGTTACCACTTATCTCTTTTCAGACTATCCCACGCAGTCATTCAGGTTAAAAATCCACTATGGGCGGCATACTGGAGATGGTGACCCTGACCTGGTTGTACATGCAGATATGAGGGGCATCGATGTATCTTCCGAAGGTGAAAACGCCATCGGCAGCCGTTGGTGCGAATTTTTTTCCCAAAACGCTTAAAAAGGGCTCACTTTGGCCTATTCTGGTAATCATGGGTCGAACCTACAAACTCATCGAGCTGGTGGGCGAATCGGACCGTGGCTTCTCGCAGGCCGTGGCCAATGCCATAACCAAGGCCTCGGAGAGCCTTCATGGCCTCTCCTGGTTCGAGGTCATCGAACAGAGGGGCGCTATCCGACATGGCAAGGTCAGCAAATATCAGGTCAAGCTCAAGGTGGCTTTCAGGATCCTGGAGAACGAGGAACCGTAGGCTCTGGGGAACGAACGGTATTGCATAGAATTCACAAAACTATAAATAACCGCATGACTTTCGATATTGTGTAGAAATGGCACAACCGTGACAGGCGTGACAGATATGAGTGAAGACCCGGAACTGGCAGCCATCCGTCGCCGTCGCGCCATGGAGCTGATGAACATGCAAACCACCACACAGACGAGCCAGGCCCTGGACCACCCCCTGAATGTGACCGACGCCGATTTCCAGCAGACCATAAAGGAGCATTCACTGGTCCTGGTGGACTTCTGGGCCCCCTGGTGCGGTCCCTGCCGGATGCTGGGTCCGGTACTGGAGGAGCTGGCCCGGGAGCTATCTGGCAAGCTGACCATCGCCAAGCTGAACACCGAGGAGAACCGTCAGACTGCGGGTCAGTTCGGTATCATGTCCATTCCCACCATGATCCTTTTCAAGGATGGAAAGCCGGTGGACCAGTTGATGGGCGCCCTGCCCAAGCAGATGCTGCTGCAGAAACTGGCCGGCCATCTGAACTGAAACATATGAGCGATTTTGACTGGGACCGCTGAAGAGAACCATAGGGCCTACAATGGCATGCATCCCCTCCATCTCAAGGGACATCGCCGTTGCTCAGACCAGTTCCCTCGGGACCGGCCAGCCCGCTTATCCTGACCGAACTCCCCAATAAGGTTATTACCATCGGCCATCTAATACAATCATAAGATACGGTTCAATCCCCGATGTGAGCACATGGGCAATTATGGAATAACAACACATACCAACAGTGACTTCGAGACCGCGGTGGTCATGGGCAGGGAGGCCCTGGCAACCCAGGGTTTCAAGGTGATCACCGAGATCGACATGCAGGCCACCCTGAAGGCCAAGCTCGATGTGGATACAGATTCCTACATCATCATGGGGTTCTGCAACCCCTCCTTTGTCCACCAGATCCTGCAGGCCGATCCCGATGTGGGCCTGTTGCTACCCTGCAACGTCACCGTGCGGGATACCGCCGAGGGCACCCTGGTGTCGGTGATCGACCCCAGGGTCCTGGCCCGGTTGGGCGGCCCGGCCATGGAGCCTTTGGCCCAGGAGGTGGAACACCGACTCAGAGCCGCGCTGGCTTCCCTGCCCGGTGCCAGGCTTTCCCCCGAGGAGGGCGACTGGGATGAGGGTCACGATGTAGGCCCATCCGAAGCGGTTGACACAGGAAATGAAACATGACTGTCAAGGCCAGGTGGGTCGCCAACCAGAGATACGATGTTACAATGGGCGATCACACCCAGATAACCGACCAGCCCAAGGTCGATGAGGGCGACAACCTGGGTCCCTCACCGGCGCTCATGTTGCTGGGGTCGCTGGCCGGATGCGTGGCCTACTATGCCGGAGCCTACCTGGAGCAGAAGGGTCTTCCCAGAGAGGGCCTTGAGGCGACAGTGGAGGCCACCCATGCCGAGAAACCCTACCGGTTCGGCAGCTTCACCCTCAAAGTGACCCTCCCGCCGGGCATCGATCCCAAGCTGCACAAGATCATCAGCAGGGTGGTGAGGGCCTGCACGGTCCATAACACCCTGACCCATCCGGCCGAGGTGGATAT
This sequence comes from uncultured archaeon, assembly GCA_964434315.1. Taxonomy (GTDB): domain Archaea; phylum Thermoplasmatota; class Poseidoniia; order MGIII; family CAYLMJ01; genus CAYLMJ01. The sequence goes on along the minus strand of CAYSUX010000234.1, from coordinate 1,230 downwards.
CGAGGTTGTGACCAGGGATCGATGATCCGGCCTTCCCCATCGATCATCGTCCGAGCCGATCCGGAGAACTGCTGTCCGGTCCATCTGTCCATACGGAATTTTTTATATCTCCATCCACTCCCATCGACATGAACGAACCCGAAGCCATCAAGAGCCTGCTTAAAGAGGCCAAGACCATTGCCGTCGTGGGGATCTCGGCCAAACCCGAAAGGGACAGCCACAAGGTTGCCACCTACCTGCGAGATGTTGGGTACAGGATAATCCCGGTGAACCCCGCCCTTTCCGAATGGGAGGGCATCGAGACCTACCCCTCCCTGGGAGCGATCCCCTGGAATCAGGAGGTGGACATCGTGGATGTCTTCCGCAGGGTCGAGGAGATGGAACGTGTGGCCGAAGAGATCATCCTTTACACACCCGAGAAGAAGATAAAAGGAGCCTGGTTCCAGGAGGGCCTTATCGACGACGCGGTGGCCTTCAAGGCCGAGAGGGCCAAGCTGAGCGTGGTCATGAACCGGTGTATCATGAAGGAGCATCAACGGTTGAACGGTTGAGTCGTCGCTCAGGATTTGACCTGATATTTATGACCGGTCGTTACTTGGTTCCTCGCCAGCTCTTTGCTCACTCCCTTCCCTATTAACTTCCAGCCGGGTCTCGATATAGTCCCGGTCCCTGGTGAAGATGGGTATCTCGTCGTCCATCTCCCAGACCCCGCGTTCCACCTCACCGGTGAAGTATTCGTTCTCCACTTTGACCTTCCGGCTGACATGGACGGCGCAACGGCCCCGCTTCAGACTGGTGGCCAGATCGTTCCAGTTCTTGCCCCTGGCGTGGATCAGCTCGTGAAGCTCGCTGGAGTTCTTGCGATGAAGCTGCTTCTGGGAGTAGAGGGAGCGGGCCAGCATCTGGATGGAGTTGCGCTCCCAGTCCCGCTGACGCCAGATGAAGTAGTTGGACACCTCCCATCGGGGGAGGATGAAGGCCCGGGAATCGAACAGGGCCTTGCTGCCTGGTTTCCAGTCATTCTCGTAACACCAACACATCGCGGCCCAGGTGGCTATCGAGGCCGATACCGAGACGATCTTCTGCAGGTCATTGTCGAACCAGGAGCTTGCCTGCCACCGTTTGTGGATCAGGATCGATATCTCGTCGGACTGGACATAGGCCAGGCAGGCGTTCTGTATCTCATCGCACAGGGCCAGTGCCACATGGTCCATCATGGCGATGACATTG
>CAYSUX010000233.1:0-4600 GCA_964434315.1 uncultured archaeon | reverse complement strand
TTCCCTCAGAGCCCGGACGATACAGAAACGCGAACGCTGGAGGATGAAGCCGATAACCAGACCGATGATGCCGAATCCCAGAAGCTTCTTCTCGAGCGGGTCCCCGGTATCAAAACCCATGATGAGCAGCAGACCGATGAGCAGGACCCCGGCCCCGACCAGAGGTTGATACGAGGTTCCTTTGGACCCGGGCGCGCAATAGGTATAGGATTTGCCAGAGCTCCAACGGGGGTGCTCTTCCATTTCCCACAGGATGTACTTGACGGCCGCGAAGACGCCAAGGGCCAGGCCAACCACAAAGACAAGCGCGCCACCGGACAGGGCCGGCCAGCCGGTGTAGAAACCGCCGATGGTACAGCCCATGCCGATTATGGCACCAACGCCCATCAGGAAACCGCCTACCAGTCCCTTGACCAGCTCGCCCTTTGGAGCCACCCGGATGGCGAACTCCCTGGCAAGCATGGCGCTCCCCATGGCTCCCATGAGCATCATGAGCGATAGTAGCCCGAACTTGTGGTCCATGACCGAGGTGACCTTGGGCGAGGATTCGGGAAAGTCCATTCCCAGACCGGAAAAGAGGTTATGCCCCCAATTCAACAGGCCACCGCTTGAACCCCAGGGATAGGAGATCATGAACAGGCAGATGCTCATCACCGATAACAGGATGGCTCCGATCCACATCTCCCATGATTTTCCGAAGACCATGTCATAGAGTTCCCCAAAATAGCTGGGCTCCCCGGGTTCAGGTTGAGCCTCGACAGCTTCAGATGCCCCGGCGACCTCCGGGGTCTCGGGTTCAGGTTCGATCGAGGTTTCCGGTCCTTTGACATCCATCTTATCGGCCTGTTCCGGTTTTGGTCCGGAGGCCTCCAGCTCGGATGCCGCCTCGGATGTTTGCTCGCTGTCTTCTCCCACCATGAACTTCACTTCCGGATGTAGAAGGTGAACACGCCATCGGATTCGTCAATTTCGAGCAAGGTGAAACCCTTCTTGGAACACCAATCGGGTATGTCCGATTTGGTTCCGGGGTCTGTGCCTTCCATGGCCAGGACCTGTCCGGCCGGGAACTTCTTCATGGCCTTGGCCAGCTTGACCATGGGCATGGGACATGAGAGTCCTTTGCAATCTAGGGTTTGCGCTGCTTCGGGAGACATGGGATACACTCCGGGATCCACAAAAATATCATTACCTTATATATGGTTATAAGTATAGTATTTAAAAATCTTATCTATCCCCCATCAACGTGATGGAAAAAAAGGAAACACGCACCCAGAATGTAATGATAGTATTTACACAACGGGTAAATATTCATGTTCCATCTATCGGTTGGAGATCCATGGACATTCGCAAGATACAGAAGGTCGGAACCGGTACCCTTTGCATCAGCCTGCCCAAGAAATGGGCCCAGGATTTCAATATCGATTATGGCGCCATGATGCAGGTATCACCCAGAGCAGATGGTTCCATAGAGATAAAGCCCTTCCAGGGGCCTGAAACGGACAGGGCCGAGACCTATCGCATCCAGATAAAGGACATCCACCATTCCGGAAAATTGAAGCGCCTGCTCATTGGCTGCTATGTCGTGGGATACAACAAGGTACATATACAATCTGAACGGGATTTTACCCAGGAACTGATCAAGGATGTCAGGGACACCAAGGAACAGCTTATTGGTGCTTCCATCGTCCACGAGGGAACCCATGACATCCACCTGAGTTACACCGTCGACATCTCAAAATACGACCTGGAAGGATTGCTGCGCCGGGAGGTGGAGCTTGTGGCCTCCATCTATGTGCCGATCCTAAAGATAATGCAGACACCCGAACCCACCATCACACCCAAACTTCGGGAACTGGAACGTGAGATAGACACCTCCTACTGGTTGTCCTTGAGATATATCCTGACCGTTCAGAACAATATCAAGCGGGGCCTCAAGCACGAATCCCTGAACCCGCTCGAGCTCCTCGAGAGCCGCACGATATTCAGGTGTCTGGAGAATGCCGCCGACAGTGCCCGTTCGATAATCAGTATCATTGAGAACACCAAGGATCGGTCCAACAAACAATTCGACGACCAGCTCTTCAGCCACCTGAACAGCATATGCGACCTGGGTACATATATGCTGAAGGATGCCCTTGAGGCCGTGTTGACCCACAACGCCTCGGCCGCGGATGACCTTATCCAGAGGACCCCGAACCTGAAGGCCATGGTGGAGCGCTTTCAGGATTGGCTGGCGGGATCCGATTACGAACTCTCAGAGGTCCTACTGGCACATCATATCGCCCTGTGCCTTTCCAATCTGGGAAGCTGTTCGACCATCATCTCCGAGATAGCCATCAACAGAGCCCTGGACAAGGATGTCGCCGAGAGTTCAACAGGTTCAGATAAGAAGGAAATGAATGGGAACTCCAGGTGACATCAAACCCATAAATAAAGTAAGAACTATCATTACTATCCTATAATACCTGACATTATTTCTTGGGTCTGTATTCTCCCCTACGAGGTATTCCCATGACCCAAATGGCCATCACCATCAATGGTACCGAGAAACACAACCTCTTCCCAGCCTTCATCCTGGCCAACTCTGCGCTGGCCTGGGATTGTGAGGTCGTGATCTTCTTTACCCCCAAGGCCGCTCCAGCCCTTCGACCCGGTTTTTTAGAGGGTTTGACCAGCAAGGGCATCACTGACATGAAGACCCTACTGAGCGACTTCATCGAACTGGAAGGCAAGCTCCTGCTGTGTGAACTGGCCTTCGAGAACCAGGACATGGTTCCGGAAGATATACGTAAGGAGGCCGAGGTGGTCAACGCCCCGGGCTTCGTGAACCGCACCCTGGAAGCCACCCTCACTTACTCTTTCTGATAATCTGATATTGAACACACCCCCTGAGGAATCAACATGGATCTCAACGAAAACACCCCCGACAGCACAGTTGACGCGCGAGGCAGTGCCTGCCCGGGCCCCATCCTGGAGGCCAAGAAAGGCATCGGTAAAGTACCCCTGAACGGGGTTCTGGAGATACTCTCCAACGACCCCAAGACCAAGAACGACTTGCCCATGTGGGCCAATAAGGTAGGCCACGAGTTCATGGGAACCCTCGAGGCCGACGGATATGATCGCATCTTCGTTCGCCGAAAGAAGTGAAGTCGAACCCGGCATACACACCTAAACACCCTTACCGGAACATCCATGAACGCGGAAAAGCCAGAGCACGAACCGCGCATCCTCATCCTCTCGACCATCGCCTGCGCCTACCCCGGCGCCGACACCGCCGGCCAGATGCATCTGGACCATCATGTCCATGCCTACAATCTGCGCCTGCCCGACCCGGTGGTCTTCCCCGAGGATTTCTACTTCTACTGCTTTGAGCAGGGATACGACGGCATCATCATCATGTCCTGCGGAGTGGAGTGCCCCTACCCCGGAGCCTACGATCGGCTGGCCAAGCGGGTCGATGTGCTCTACAAGATGATGAAGGAACGCGGCCTTGAGATCGACCGATTGAGATTGACGGCCATCTGCACCGTCTGCGCCCAGGCCTATATAAAAGAGATCGAGGGCATGGCCGAGAAGCTGAGGGCATTGCCACCCATCAAAGAGGCCCTGGCCGACGGCATCACCGGAGGTGGGTGATATGGCAACAGAGAGTTACGACGCGCTGGTCATCGGCGCCGGCATCGCCGGATTGCAGACCGCCAGTGACCTGGCCGACCAGGGTTACAAGGTGCTGGTTGTGGAGAAGGGGCCGGGTATCGGAGGGATGATGATCCTGCTATCCAAGGTCTTCCCGACCCTGGATTGTTCAAGTTGCATCACCACCCCCAAGATGTCATACGCCAACAATCACGATAACATCACCATCATGACCCTTTCCCAGGTGACCGCTTTTGAGCGGCAGGGAGGGACCTTCTTTGTGGTTGTGCGCAAGGAACCCCGTTACGTCGATGAGGAATCCTGCACCGGTTGCGGCAAGTGCGAACTGGCCTGTCCGGTCTATCGTTCAGATCCTTTCGATTTCGATCTGGGGGTCACCAAGGCCATACATCTGCCTTTCAAGAACGCCATCCCCCTGGTCTCGGTGCTGGACATGGAACACTGCATCATGTGCGGCGCCTGCGCCAGGGCCTGTCCGGTCCCCGACTGTATCAACTACCTCGACGAGGCCAGGGAGTTCCAGTTCAAAATCCGAACGGTCATCCTGGGCTCGGGCTTCAATCTCACGCCGATGGACGCCAAGAAGGAATACAACGCCAACGAGCTTGACAATGTCATCAGTCCCCTTCAGATGGAGCGGCTGCTGGCGCCTCACGGACCCTTTGGCGGTGTTCTGCGCCCCTCGGACGGCCGGATCGCCGATTCCATCGCCTTTGTCCAGTGCGCCGGTTCCCGGGACGAGACCCTGGGGGTCCCCTACTGTTCCCGGGTCTGCTGCATGTACGCCATCAAGGAGGCCATGCTCCTGTCCGGTGCCCTGCCCCTGGCCGACATCACCATCTATTACATGGACATTCGGACCTTCGGCAAGGGCTTTGAACAGTTCTATCAGAATGCCAAGGCCATGGGCATCAACTTCATCAAGGGCAAGGTGGCCCGGATC
>CAYSUX010000232.1:0-4605 GCA_964434315.1 uncultured archaeon | reverse complement strand
GGCGAAAGTCGGGAGGCGGGAGCCACCGGATCACCGAGCGGCCGACCCCGGACCTGCTTGACTTTTTGGAAGCGGACGAGGAAGCAAAGCGGGCCGTTGCCAGGGAATCCACCCTGGAGATCCGGCTGGGCGCCACATGGTTGCAGGCCGGAGCATTGGCCCTGCTCTCCCTCTCGTTCATCCTGCTGGGACTCTTCCAGATCCCCGGAGTTCCCATCGAGATCCAAGGCGCCTTCCTTTTCATCGGGGCGGGCATTCTGCTCCTGGGCGGTGAGCGACTCTACCGGTTCGACCAGGAGAGCTTCTATCCCAAGGGATTGACCTTCGGCGGACTCAAGCTGGCCTATGGCGGGGCCTGGGCTCTCCACTACCATATGGAACTGATCGACCCCGGCCCCTTCATGGCGTTGTGGGTAGCCATCTTCGCCATCCATGGGATGAGCACCCAGCGATACCGGTCCCAGGCCCTTCATACCTCGGCGGTCCTGCTGGCGGTGATCGGCATCTCGTTGGCTCTCGAACTGGACCATCTGAACCAGGAGTTCTATGCGACACTGCTTGTAGGAGCCCTGGCAGCGGGTGTGGTCGTGGCCCTGTGGCGCCGCTGGGAGACCGCGGTCCTGGGCACCCTGACCGTTGGCCTGGTGTGGTTTGCCATCACCCTGGCCAGGGTCCGGGAACTGGCCAGCCTGCCGGTGGGAAGCCTGGGACTGGAAGAGGGGCTACTGGGAGGCGTGATCGTTCTGGCCCTGGTCCTGGCCATCCAACCTTTCCTGGCCCACCGGGCCTGCCTCCTCGGAGAGCTGCATCCGATCCTGCCTGACCGGTACCGGATCTATGGCGCGGCTGTGGCCCTGGGAGGCGCAGCCGGACTTGCCGCCGGATTGATCCTGGGAACCGAGAGTGGGACCGACCCTTCGATGACGGCCACAAGAACGGTTGCGGGAACCCTGGTGATGCTGGCGATCTACGGATCGCTGGCCGGATACCTGCCCATAGAGCGGCGTGAGCCACCCTGGCTGCGCTGGGCCCTGGGAGGCGGGGCGATCCTGTTCCTGCTGGCCGGTGTGGCCAATGGCTGGGACCAGGGAATGGTCCTGGGGTCACTGGGAGTGCTCCTGGGTTGGACCGGGGCGCTGGTCATCCGTCAGCTCAAGAGGCTTTCCGAGGGCCTGCTGTTCGGAGGCTGGGGATTGCTCACAGTGGGCCTGACAATGTCGACCCTGGCGGGCTGGACCGGGTCCGAGGTCCTGGGGGCGGGACTGGTAATCCTGCACGCCATATTCACCATCCTGCTGTGGAAGCGTTCGGCCGAGACCCTGTCCATGTTCCTGACCCCGGTCCTCATTGTTTGGGCAGTGCTCTTCCATACCCTGCTCGGCGACGAGGACCTCGATGGTTGGCCGGCATTGCTCGTATCCGGTTACATCATGGCGGCCGGGTTCACCCAGGCCCTGGTTCGACCCGGAACGCGGCCCTTCAAGGAGTTCCTGACCGGTGGGAGCGAGGCCTCGGACTGGGTCCGGGATCAGAGATGGCTCCATATCTACAACCTGGGCCTGGGGTCGGGATTGTTGGCCGGAGCCCTGGCCGCGGCCCATCTGTCCCATAACTGGCAGGCCCTGGGGCTCGGGATCCCCCTGGTACTGTTCACCGGCCTCTATCTTCGGCTGGGAGGAGCCTGGGGCCGCCTGGGACTTCCGGCCGCCTGGCTGGCCATCGCCTGGCCTGCGGCAACGCTACTCCAGATACCACTGATGATACAGGCCGGGGCTCTGGCCCTGGGCGTGTTTCTGATGATCCTGCGTCACCATCCCCGGGACTGGGCCGTGCTCCTCATGGTCTTTGCGGCGGTTGGGGCCGGCGCGTTCTCCGGGACCGTGGAGGTCGATGGGATCGATACCGATCTGCGTTGGCTGGCGGTCGGCGGGGCACTGGGCCTGCTCACTGCCATCTTCCCCAGGGTCAGGGAGGACTGGTCGGTCAGCTTCGGTGTGGTCGTAGCTCTCGTCGTTGCGTATGGTGCGGTTCCAGAGTTCCCGGGGCCATACGTCGTATCATTCGGCACTCTCCTAATCTGGGTTCTCTACACCCTTGACCCGCCGGTTGCCGAAGGCCGATACAGGCTGCTGGTCAGTCCCTTCCTGGGAGCGCTGGCTACCCTCTGGCTCTTGATCTTCGGCTATACCGGCGACATGGGCTGGGAGGGGCTCTGGGTCATCCATTTCGGCTGCGTCGCGGTGACATGGGCCGAGACCCGCCGGGGGGGTCTGGATACATTCAACCCCTGGCTGGCGGTCGGGCTCCTGCTTCCCCTGGCTCCGGCGCTGGTGACCCTGGACGAGACGAACAGCGGCTACCTGGGTATCGTTAGCCTGGGCGCCACCTTCATGGTCGCCACCCAGTGGGCCGGGCGACCCCTGGCCTGGACCGTACCCTGGGGCGCGGCCACCCTGGCAGGATTGCATATGTTCGCCATGGCCCGGAACCCCCCGGTGGAGATCCTGGGCTGGGAGCTCACCAGGGACATGATGGTCATAACAATGCTGACCTTCCTGGTGCTGGGAACGACCGGACCTCAGAAGCAGAACTATCGCTGGCATGAGACGGCCGCGGCCTGCCTTCTGCTCCTGGCAGCCAGTTCCTTCGATCTCCAGGTCAAGGGGGATTGGTCGGGTCTCGTAATGGCAGCCCTGTTGGTGGGTCCTGTCATCTTCCTTCTGGGCCTTGGCCACAAGGATGTAATCACCACGCCTGTGGCATACCTGGCGGCGTTGGCCGTGCTCTACCTGGGGTTGAATTCCCTGAGAGGGGCGGATGTTGCCGCTGTGGGACTGGTCGCGGGTCTCCTGTTCTTGCTCGGACTCGCGATGGTCTGGGAGATATGGGGTTCAGGGGAGCCGTTGACCTTCGCATTCAGTTTCACGGCCCTGCTATTGCTACTCCCGTCCTACTTCTACCTCGAGGCCCTTGATACCCGGGACCATCTTCTGGCAACCAACCTGGCCTACACGACCGCTGGGAATCTCGCGCTGGCCGGCGGTTTCCTGCTTAAGCGAGGGCGGGGTTACCTGCGATTGGGCGCCGGATTCTTCCTGGTCACGGCCATCATCTTCAATCTGTGGGCGCTCCCCACCCTGGGAGGAGCCATGTTCGCCGTGAGCCTGGCCTACTGGGCCGGCGTCATGCTGGTGGTCTCCATGCTCTACTGGCATCGTCAGCAGACCGGACAAACTTTAATTGGGAAGGTACGGTAGGGTGGAATTGATAGTTTGCTTAGGGCCTCGGAGCTGACAAAGAACTACGGCAGTCTGACCGCGTTAGACCGTATGAATGTGGACATACCCCCGGGAAGAGTGGGCCTGCTGGGACCCAACGGCGCCGGGAAATCCACTTTCCTGAAGGTGGTGATGGGCCTGCTCTCACCATCCGCCGGCTCGGCCGAGGTCATGGGACATACCGTGGGACCCGAATCCCTGCCCCTGCGTCGTAAACTGGGTTACATGCCCGAGCATGATTGCCTGCCCGAGGAGGTATCCGGTGTCGAGTTCGTGGCCCAGATGGGACGCCTGTCCGGTATGCGCAAGGGTGAGGCCATGCAGAGGGCTCACGAGGTGCTCCATTATCTGCACATGGGAGACGAGCGCTACCGGCTGATAAGTGAGTATTCAGGCGGCATGCGCCAGAAGATAAAGCTGGCCCAGGCCCTGGTCCACGGCCCCAGGATACTGCTGGCCGATGAGCCGACATCGGGACTCGATCCGATGGCCAGGGAGGAGATGCTCCAGATGCTAAAGGAACTGGGGGAGCTGGGAGACCTGAATCTGATCATATCGACCCATCTGCTCTATGATGTTGAGTATCTGTGCGACCGGGTGGTCATCATCAACGAGGGACGCCTGCTGGTCCATACCACGGTCGACGAGGTGATCAACCGCCAGTCCGGAGCGGTCACGGTCCACACCGACCTGCCCGGGCGTCTGCGGGCCGGGATCGAGAAGCGTGGTTTCCCGGTACAGGGCAGGGGTGAGGAACTCTCGATCGCCGGTCCCGAAGAGGAGATAATGGACCTGGTCCTGCAGGTTGCCGTCGAGACCGGAGCCGGGCTTAGACATATGGCCAAGGGCACCTTACGATTGGAGGACATGTATCTCGAGACCATAGCCAAGAAAGGGGGTGGGACCCGGAATGACTGAGCCGCAACCGGCGATATCGCCCTTCCCTGCCAGGCCTCCAACCGAACCCCAGAGATACTCCGGAGCGCCACCTGAAGCCCCTGCCACACCTCCCCCGCCTCCCCCGCCGGGTCAACCGCTTCCCGGCGGCCCTGGATTCCTCGCCGCCAAATACCGCCCTTTCACCGGCCAACTCAGTGAAAGGCCGCAAATAATACTGGATATGGCCAAGATCGAGTTCATGCGAACCGTGAAGGGCAAATGGTTCCTGGCGTTGCTGCTTCTATCCTGGATCTTCACGGTCCTTCCCACCATTTTCAGTATAATCTTCATGCTGTTCGTCGGGGAGAATTTTTTTGAGTACGATCCAAACGTTAACTTGATCTTCTATGTCTGGCTAACACCGTTCGCCCTGGTCTTCACCTCCATC
>CAYSUX010000231.1:0-4666 GCA_964434315.1 uncultured archaeon | reverse complement strand
GAAATATCCCGGGGATCATCCAAGATCCATGGCCTGGTCTGAACACCAAAAATTACCTTTGGGCTCGATCGTATCGTATGCCAAGAACGGGGGCATGAGGGCTGGCCCGAAGGCACCACTACCATTCTATGGCGTCTTGGGTCCTTTCCCTGAGGAGGAGTATTCCGCTTTGCCTGGCTGTCTTTTCCTCCTTTGTTATCCTCTTTCTCTTTTTCCTCTGCTTTCCCTGCGTCTTGTCAACGGCCTGCTTTGACCCACCGGTCGGAGGTTCCGCTCCGGTCATCTCGTCCTCGACGACCCGGGTCCTGACCGGGGTGACCGGGCTCGGGTGAGCCGCGGCAGGCTTTTTTTTCTGTCCATCGGCACCGTCCCGGCCACCATCACCGCTCTCTTTCATCGAATCCATGATCTGCTTTCGCAGGACCTCGATGGTCTCGCTTCGTTCCCGAGGAGTCCCGATCTTTGCGAGATCCTCGCCCAAACCGAATCTCTCGGACATCATCACCGCGATGAGGGCCTCGAAGGCCGAATGGCCCTGGCCGGTCTCGCCACTTGCGTTCATGACCATCCTGGGGACGATCTCCACCCCGCTTCGCTCCACGGCCTCGGAGAAACGGTTCATCACCTGTTGCAGGACCTGGTAATCGGGACCGCCGTAGGCCCTGACCTGCTCTTCCACCGCGATGGCCCTGGCCACTCCCAGCCGGGCATCCTTCTCGGCCTCGGCCCGGGCCAGGGTCCGGATCTGATCGGCCTCCTGAAGGGAACGGCGATACTCGGCCTCACCCTCGTTGGACCGGACATTGATCATTATCTCCGATTCGGTGAGTCGGGGCTGCTGGGCCGCCTTGGCCTGGGCCTCCTTCAACAGCCTCTCCTCGACCGCCGCCCGCTCCTGCATCGAGTAGGTCTCCACCTGCTCCATGGCAATCTGGCGATCCCGCAACTGGGCCAGGATATGCTCGATGCGATCGTCCCGCTCAGAGGGGGAAGGGGTGCCGATGAGCACCTCCTCCAGCTCCAGGTCATAGTGGGCGAAGCGCTCGTGCATCTCTTTGTGGGAGGTCTGCTGGATCTCGCTACGCTCCTGGATCAGGTGGATCAGGGTCCGCTTCTGACCGATGTTCTTGAAGAAAGCCGAGACCATGGGGTCCAGGGTCTGCTCGACCAATTTCTTGACATGACCAAAACGCTGGATGACCCTGGGCGCCTTGCGATAGTCGATATGGATGACCACCGACAATGGCAGCAAGGGCTCGAATGCGTCCTGGGTGATCAGTTCCACTGCCATGAGATTCTCGTCGTACTTGTGGCCCCCGGTGACATTGTTGACCCATTTGAGCACGATGTTGGTGGTTGGCACCGGTATGATCTGTCCGGCAAAGGTGTTGAAGGCATACTTGCCAGGCAGCAGGGCCTCGTTCCAGACCCCTTTGTGACCCACCGATACCAGCTCACCGTGTTTGTAGTCCATCCCCGACTTGTCGTCGCCCTTTTGACCGATGTAGGAGATGACCACGCCCACGAAACCCACATCGATGATTATCTTGGGGATCAGCTCCACCGTAGCGAAGAGGCGATTGATGTAGGGTGCCCTCGACGATGACCTGATGTTGCCGCCCTCGCAGGCCCCCGGCAGCCAGGAACCGTTCGGGATCCTGGAAGTTGTTGTGGTACGACCCGGGGTCATCGGAATCCTCTCCGACGGTGGGGGCGATGATATCCCCTGGCTCCAGTGAAGCCCCGTCATGGACCGTGACGATCCCTATCTGGTCGTCGGTACCATGTATCACCACCGGTTCGAAGCCCCTGCGCTCTTCCAATGACACGGCCATGTTCTGTAACTTGTAGGTCTCTTCCTTTGTTATGGGCAGGCTGAAGATGGACCCCTTGGTGATGATGACGAACTGGGTCAGGTTGAATGCGTAGGTGCCCTCCCGGATGATCTCGCGTTGGGGGCCCCGTTGACCGCCATGCCTGAGGAAGGCCCGCACATCCTGGAATGTATTGGCCTCGGGCACCACCTGACCCAGGGCCTGGGCCGGTTTGAGCGGTCGACCGTCCCTGGCAAAGGCATAGGCGATCTGCCCCTGGGGGATGGTCACCAGAGGAAAGACATGGATCCGGTATTGCAATCGAAACAGGATATGAATGCCGCCCCGCAAGACCTCCGGTTGGTATCCCGCTTCCCCGTTCAGGGCGATTATCTGGTCGTCCAGTGAGCCTTTGCTGATGGACCAGAGCTTTTCGACTATGCCCACTTTGTTATTGGGAATGAACCTGATAAAAAAGAACCAGAGTAGGACGATAGCAAGCAATATGGCCTCCACGATATAGATGATTATCTTTTCCATTCCACTCACCTTGCAGGTGTTGGGTCTGCTCCAAAACAGACACAATTGTTTCCTGGGATTGGGAGTATTTAAGGTTTTACGGCGGGCTTATAAGCGTACCAACTCATTTTCGAGTTGGATGATGGTCCGGTCACGATTGCCAAACGCCAAACGTCGAAACCCAAATTACTCCACTGCCACTGGGGCCCGCCATCAGGAGCCAATCCCATGCCCTCCTTCGCCCTAGCCGGGGCCCCCTTTCTCGCCCTGGTCCTGGCTGTGCGTAGCGCAGTCTCAGGTGGGCGCGAAGTGCCTGCCGTGGCTTTTCCCGGGGGCGACGGCCTCTGTAGTCACGACTCCATCCATCCCAAAATGGTTTTATATCGGGTGAACATACAAAGCGTGAGGGTTACATGAACCCAGAATCGAACACAGTAGTGGCAATAACTGTAGGTGAAAAAGAAGGGGAGCCGGTAGCAATCACTACTAACAATGATGTGCCAGATTTGAAAATCACAAAATTAATTTTTCTCCCCCTTGTTTATTCTGTGATTATTGGCTTAATAATACTTACGCTAAATTTGATAGTAGCACTTATTATTGATGATGTCTCTCTGTTAGTACTGATGGGTATTGTTATTTATGCTGTAATGCGATTAGTGCTCCCTCTTAATGTTTATAAGAAATTTTATTTTGCCATTCAATCTATGAATATGGAGCACCGAAAGAACACAAAAATCCTCGTGGCTTTTGAAGTCCTTTTCGGTTATTTAATTAGTGGAATAGTTATTTACTTAATTATTGATAGTAATATCCTTCATGATTATTCCGTTCTAGCAATGCCTCTATTAGCAATAACAATAATTCTATATTATGTAGTAAGCAGATGTTATAAAAATTGGCGCGAAGAGATTACTGGGTACCCAATTAGATTATATCTTCAAAGAGACGTTGATAAATTTGCTTTTTTATTGGACTCAAATAATCTGTTTTATAGAGAATTTTCATTATACGCTCTGAGCGACTTTAAAGATAAGAGGTCTTTCGACTTGATTAAACACAAGCTAATAAACTCTCAAAGTAACTCAAAGGATGATATCGTAAATCGAAATCATATTTATCATGCGCTTAGAAATCTTAATGATAAAAGAGTAATAACAGTCCTTAAAAAAGCTTTTGAAAAGGAACTTAAAATTGGTGAGATGAAATTAGCTGTATCAGCTGCTATTAATCTTTCCAAATTGGGACATGAGGCTGAGTTGGAAAAAATTAAAAAAATCAAAGAAGAAACCGCCGACAATATAAAGAAATGGAATTTAGAAAAAGGAATTAAAATGTTTTCGGACAAAGATCTTGTTGATTTATATACTTCATTATTTAATGCGGAAATCAAGAAAGCTTCTTATGGAAATCAAGAAAAAGACACCGAACCATAGAGACACTGAAATATTTCGTCTTTTGTCTTTTATTATGACTTTAAGCCACACGCAGCTAAGAGATAATTCTATTTTGTACGGCATTCAGAGTGATAACAAAAACGGATGCATTAACAATCGAGTCATAACCCGTTATCCGTTATATTTTCACGGATCGCGACAGACTTGAGATTTGTACCGGCGTTACTGCGACAATCTCCGACCCTGCTTGAGAATATTATACCAGAAGAGGAGGACTGTCTGCTACTCGCACCCTTGCTGGACCACCTCGACCTTCAAGAGGCGGTGTGAATCCATGCTGAGCTGAGCCGACCCGCAGGAAAGCTGGAATTCTGAGCACCCCTCAAACGCTCCAACCGTGAACGTTTTACCCCCGCCCTCAGTTCTCTTTCCCCCCTTCCCCATGCCCACCACCGGGGGCAAATCCCATGCCCTCCTTCGCCCTCGCCGACGCCTATCCCTATTATCTGGCCAACCGACCCGTCTTTGCCAATACCGATCTGGCGGTCACCGACAAGTACACCGGGGAGGTGGCGACCTGGGTGGCGATGGCCGACGAGGCCGCCATCGACGAGGCCATGGTGGCAGCCGAGGGGCCATGGAGGATGTGCCCGAACCCAGGCTCATGGTTATTAGGGACTGACCCTTGGATTGACCATGGCCTGGATCAAGCAGATCGACGAGAACGAAGCCGATGACGACCTGAAGAAAGCCTATGACAGGATTGTCGACGAGCGGGGCAAGCTCTCCAATATCATGAGGATCCAAGGCCTCAACCCGAAGGCCATGACGGCCCACCTGGACCTTTACCTGCAGACGCTCTACGGTGATACCGGTCTCAGCCGGGAGGAGCGGGAGCTCATCGGCGTCACCGTGTCGGCGGCCAACGGCTGCGAG
>CAYSUX010000230.1:0-4671 GCA_964434315.1 uncultured archaeon | reverse complement strand
CGTTTGAGCTGCCTGTGAACCACGTTTGAACTGCCTCTGAGCCACGTTTGAACAGCCGATGAGCCACGTTTGAGCTGCCTGTGAACCACGTTTAGGCTGCCTCTGAGCCACGTTTGAACAGCCTGTGGACCACTGATTACCAATGGCTTTCGTGAGGCGAGCCCGGCCATGAAATATGCGGCCCATGTAATGTAACATGTCCGTGTCTGTCGGACTGTCGGTGTCAGACCTGACCTGACCCGGAGCTCTTCGATACGGTCTTGGACCCGAGGGACTCCTTCGACCCGGGTACTGCCGACCTCGGATGATGGCCCGGCAAGGGTAGGTTAGGTTAGGTTAGGTTAGGGTAAGGTGGAGTAGTAAGGTAGAGCAGAAGGGAGTGGAGTAGGATGGAAGGGAGGCTACTCGGTGATGAGTATGGCCTCGGTCGGACAGACCGACTCACAGGCCCGGCAAGCGATGCACTCGTCCTGGTTGGCCGGGAAGGCCTTCTTCTCCGAGGTGGAGTGTCCCGGGGTGTCCATCCAGACAAAGACCTCTGTGGGGCAGGTATCCAGGCATTCTCCGTCACCGGTACACAGGTCGAAATCCACAGCCGCCATCTCTCCGTAGATGCCGTATTTCTCGGGAATGTTCTGCTCTCCCCAGATAGCGACGCCTTCGTGCTCGCCGGTCTTCTCTAGGTTCTCTTGGAAGTTCTCATCTATGGGCATGGTTGCACCCTGTCCGATGATTTGACCCGGGGTATAAATGGATTGTTGGGTGAGTGGAGATGATGGTACCGCTGGCCTGGCGGCGAGCCAGAGCCTTGACCCGGCAAGGGCGAGAGGAGCTTGGGTGAGTGGGGCGGGGGCCCAACAACCTTAAACCGCAGCCTCCTTGCCTGACCGACCTGTATGTTCGAGAAGATAATCGTCCCTGTGGATCCATCCAAGCGACTCGGCGCAGCCAGGGAGTATGGTTTCGACCTGGCAGTCCGCTTTGATAGCACCATCGTGGGAGTCTACATCATCGCGCCGGTGAAGACCGGTTTCGGCGCCACCTCGGTGAACACCGACATGTTCATGGTACCGGCCGGGGAACGGGAGCTCAGTGGCTTTAAACAGCAAGCCAAAGCCAGGGATATCAAGGTCCTGGGACATGTGATACGGGGATACCGGGAGGATGCTCTGTGCAATACACTGAGAAAGGGATTGGGGGATTGCATCATGCTGGGTAGCTTTCGCTCCCACCTGACCCGTTTCTTCACCGGCTCCGAGGACGAACGGATCGTCGATGCCTGCGAATGCCCCATGTTCGTGGTCCGTCACCGGGCTCCCCTGCCCGAACCGGGCCAGACCCTGCTGGTTCCCTTTGACGGCGCCGCTTTCAGACCCGCGGACGCGGCGGGGGTCGAAGCCGTGGCGACCCTGTTCCAGACCCGGATCCATCTGCTCCATTACACCCTGAAGGAGCATCGGACCACCGACGAGGTCCTGGAACGGACCAGGGCGATGTTCCCATCCGAGCTTATAGCCGGAGCCCATTCGGTCAAGCACCGCCATTACCAGCATTACGGCCCCCTGGTGGACCAGGCCTGCTCCGAGGTGGACGCGCCGTTGTTGGTGGTCCCGATCCTGCGTGGTTCCAACGGTGTCTCCTACAAATTGCTCCATGACCTGATCTTGAACATCCATGTCCCAATATGCCTGTTACGAGGTCCCGTGGACGGCCCGGCCACTGGGATAAAAAGCCACCGGAAGGAAGCCGAAACAAAGCTCGAAAGAGTTGAATCATGAAGGTCCAAGCAACCCTTAGCCAGTTCTTCAAACCTCCCCATCCCGGAGAGTCACCGCTTATCCACAATCTCTGGATCAACCGGACCTTTCACCGCTTTCTGGTCGGGGTGCTGATCGTATCTGTCATCTACACGCTGCTCTGGGCCTTCTCGAGCCTGGATTATGTACGCCGGATGACCCTGGCGTGGTTCCTCTTCATCGTCTATCTCTGGGTCTCCGAGACCTTCCCCTTGCCGGTGACCGCGCTGATGGCCGGTGTGGGATTGTTGATCCTGGGGCTCCGCCACTCCCCTGAAGAGGCCTTCGCGCCCTATGCCGCTGATTCGGTCTTCATGATCCTGGGCTCACTGATAATCGCCCAGGGTGTCGTCCGCACAGGAGCCGAGAATATCATCGTGGTCCGTCTGTTGCGTCACTTCACCACCTCCACCAACCGTCTGCTGATCGGTATAGTCCTGGTCTCGACCCTGCTGGCAATGATCATCCCCGATCACAGCGTGGCCGCCATCATGGTGCCCCTGGTGGTCATGATCATCGACCAGACCGACATCAAAGAACATCGCAACGAGATGATGGCCTTCCTGCTGGCCGTGGCCTTCGGATGCTCCATCGCCGGAGTGGCCACCCCCTCTGGAGGGGCCCGCAATGTCATCACCATCGGCTATCTCTCCACCAATGCCGGCCTGGACATCAATTACCTCCAGTGGACCATCCTGGCCACCCCTCTGACCCTGATGCTGGTGGTTCCCACTCTCCTGATACTCAAGTACTCCCACGGCCTGAAGGATCGCCCCCTGAAACTGAAGCTGGAGGACACCGGTCCGGCCACCGGTCAACAGCGCCTATCGCTGGGCATCCTGGGATTCACCATCCTGCTATTTCTCTCATCGGCCTGGACCGGTTGGAGCCTGGGCACGGTGGCCATGGTGGGTGCCATCCTGATGTATGTCACCGGTGTCCTGGATTGGGATAGCTCCCGGGAGGATCTGCGCTGGGGTATCATCTTCATCTACGGCGCGGCCCTCACATTGGGCGCGGCCATGAACGATCTCAAGGTCGCTGGCTGGCTGGCCAACGGCTTCTTCAATCTCAACCCCTGGGAAGGCGCCCTGGTAGTCCTCATCTTCATCGCCTTGTTGACGGTGATATTGACCCAGATAATGTCCGCCGGTGCCACTGTGGCGGTGTTAACGCCGGTCACCCTGAGCCTGGCCGGCGCTGTGGCGGTCACCGAGGGTGACTTCGTGACATCCACCCAGGCATTGCAATATTCGGCGGCGATGATCACGGCCCTCTGTTCGGCCTTCGCCTTTGCCACCGTTTTCGGCACCCCTCCGAACATCATCGTCCATTCCTCGGGGATACCAAAGGCCGGCGACTTCGCCCGCTGCGGTGTGCCATTGCTTATCATCGCTACCGTTCTGACCCTTCTGTTCAGCTACTTCTACTGGCCCTGGGCCATGGACTGGATGGGACTTGGATGAACTGTCGATGGAGATCGGTTCCGACCTGACCAGCCTGTTTTGTTCCAGACCCCTTCATTCAATCAGTCAGTTTAATTCACAGTTCACCCAGTTCGATCCCAACATATTTACAGTGCCACTACAACCTGCAACCCTCAAGTTCGCCCAGTTCGATCCCGACCCGACCTAGATACCGATTGTGTTGTTGCGACCCGGACTACCCCCCGAGGCCCCGCTCTGTGAGACGCCCCAGTTGGAGGCCCGGTTGGTGGGCTTGCCATAATCGATACGTTCCAGGGTCTCGTTTTTGCCCTCGGCCCCGGGGGTGGGTTGATAGAACATTCGTTGGATCTCGTTGGAGCTGGGGTCCAGTAACATGATGGTCTCGTTGTTGGCCAATCCATCCGAGCCCAGACCATTGTCATTGACCCGCAGGAACAGGGTCGTATCCGGGATGGACCAGGTCTCGCGCAGATAGCTGATATTGGCAATGGCGGTCACCGCCAGGGCATAGCCGTGGCCGGAGATGATGGTGCCCTTGTTGCCTATTCCCCGTAAGGTGTCTGTATCGTCCAGGTCAGCCAACTTCCAACCATCCAGATCGATGGCCATCTCACTGGGATTGTAGAGTTCGATCCACTCGCAGGACAGGAGCGAGTTGGGAGCATAGTACATGACCTCCGATAGTTCCACATGGGTCTGACGGTAGGGTCCCATGAAGAGCCAGGTCTCGAACCGGGCCGCGAAGGTTCCGGTCGCATTGGAAAGCGCCACCACCCGGGCCACACTGGATGTGGAGTACCCCTCCCAGTGGTCAGCGCCCCAGTCGATGAGAGGGGAAGCTGCCCCGGCCATGGTCACCCGTATCTGTATCTGCCGGATGCCACCGCCTCCCTTATCGAGCTGCAACAGCCTGCGTACGCCCTCGTAGCTCAGGTTTCGCAGGGCCAGCACCTTGGCCCCGGATAGCGTGCCTGCCCTATCCTCCTCGGCCAGGCCGAGCGCCGTCAGGTTATTGAGCAGGTCGGCCCCCGTGGCCATTGGCGGGTAGCGCTCCCAGTGGGTATCATTGACCCCGTAGTTATCCAGCCTGCCGGGAGACCGTATCAGGTGGCTTACCAGATTATGCAACTGGGCATCCTGTGTCGAATCGTCGGTGAGGGGAGGATTGAGCCGGTAATCGATACCCTGCTGGAATCCCTGGATGATGAACATGAAGAAGGTAAGCGCCAGGGTGAACTCGATGACATGGGTGACACCCCCTCGGTCCCGCTCCAGATGCCTCACCGTGGGACCCGAACGGTAGCCTTTGCTTCTTGGGCGCCGTATTACCATGTTCAATTATTCGAGGCTCATGGGTCCTTAAAAAGATTGGGACGAGTGAGTGACGAGTGAGTGACGAGTGAGTGACGAGTGAGTGACGAGTGAGT
>CAYSUX010000229.1:0-4695 GCA_964434315.1 uncultured archaeon | reverse complement strand
ATCAGCGTTAATCTGAAACAGCGTAGCTGATTCAGTGGACGTGTGCCGGAGGCACGCAGGAATCTGAGTCCTATTTTGAATTTTAGACGCTGATTAACGCAAGATTTACGCTGATTTATTATTATTAATATTTTCAAATACTCTACGTCTAACCTCGACTGACTTGCTAAAATTAATAAGCAAGCCAACTTCAATGCCTGTGGCTTTCAAGTAATTGACGAGTTGGACCTCGTGTACTTCAGTTAATTGTTTAACTGCTTTAATTTCTACAATGACTTTATTTTCAACAAGCAAATCTGCAAAATAATCGCCCACAATATGACCCTTATATTTGACTTTTATTGGCGATTCCTTCTCGACAATCAACCCCAGATCCCGTAACTCAATCATCAGTGCATTTTGATAAACTTTCTCTAAAAACCCATGACCTAATTCATTGTGTACGGTGTGAGACGCCCCAATAATTTGACCCGTCAAATCCGTGTGTTTAAAATCCTTCATAATCTGCGTTCATCAGCGTTAATCTGCGTCTAAAGAAAGCTCCCACTCACACCGAGCACCCCTCTTATCATCCCCCGCCCACGACGCGGGGTCAATTCAGGCGTGACGGTCTTCCGCTGCCGGCTGTTGCCGTAGCTCTGTCGGTGGAGGGCGTTTTCGTGGTCGGCCCTCTCGGGTATGGTCATGCGGCGACTGTGTCGGGTGTAGGGGCGATGGGTATATTTGATTTTAGGAAGATTGATATGTATGTGTTTGAATGGCTATCTTGATGGTAAAAGGACCGGCGGAGGCCGGCAGTGGCCGGCGGTTATGTCATGGGTTTAAGTCTCCGTATCGAGAATTGGGGGAGATGGAATGAGGGACGACCGGGCCACACCACACTCTTAAGTCCATACCAATTTCCGTCCCACATGGGCTACTCATGCGTTGGCCTCATCGGTGGCACCGGACTGGACGACCTGACCCTGTTCGAGGGCGCCATGGTCAGGGAACTGGAAACTCCCTATGGGACGCCTTCGGGTCCATTTCAGGTCGGTGATCTGCCGCCCGCGGGCCTGGGCCGACAGCCGGGACCCAGGGTCGTCACCATCGCCCGTCACGGCCCCGGGCAAACGATACCGCCCCACAAGGTCAACCACAGGGCCAATCTGTGGGGCCTCAAAGAGCTGGGCTGCGAGGCGGTGCTGGCCACCTCATCCACCGGCAGCCTGAGAGCCGACCTGATGCCCGGAAGCCTCGTGGTACCCGATGATTACATCTGCGCCTATCCCGGCCCCACTTTCTTCGACGACCGGGCCGAGCATATCATACCGGTCCTGGACGATGGGGTCCGCAAGGCCCTGATGGCGGCCGCCCGCAAGTTGAAGGAGCCGGTGACCGGCGGCATCTACATCCAGACCGGCGGGCCCAGGTTCGAGACCAAAGCCGAGGTACGATTGTACGCAGGTATCGGTGACCTGGTGGGCATGACCATGGCTCATGAGGCGACCCTGGCCCAGGAACTGAGCCTGCCCTACGCCAGCCTCTGCCGCGTCGATAACTTGGCCCATGGGTTGGGTACCCGGGAACTGGACCTGGAGGATGTGATGAAGATGGCCGGGGCCACCGGGGTCAGAGCCCGGAAGGTCATGTTGAAGACCGCCACCCTCCTTCAGTAGTTCCGAACAGGTAGTGTTTAAGTATCCCTGCAAATCTTCGGCATCAGTGTTCCCATGACATTGTCAGCCGACGTTGGTATCATCGGGGGCTCGGGGGTCTATGACCCCGAACTCTTCGAGAAGCAGGGCGAGGTTTCGCTTCACACACCCTATGGCAGGACCTCCGATCACCTGGACGTGGGCCGGTTGAAAGGGGTCAAGGTCGCCTTTCTGGCCCGCCACGGCAAGGGCCATGAATATCCTCCCCACAAGGTCAACTACCGGGCCAATATCTGGGCTCTGAAGGAGCTGGGCGTAAAGACGATCATCTCTTCCTGCGCCGTCGGTTCCCTGAAGGAGGAGCTACCGCCGGGTAGTCTGGTGATCCCTGACCAGTACATCGATTTCACCAAAACCCGGGAATACACCTTCTTCGACGACGGCCGAACTCATCATGTCAGCCTGGCCGATCCCTTCTGTCCCACCCTCTCCGGCATCTTCGCTAGCGAGCTGAAGAAATTGGACATACCCTCGGCCGATAAGGGAACCTATGTCTGTGTAGAGGGACCACGGTTCTCCACCAGGGCCGAATCCCGGATGTTCCGCCAGTACGCCGACATCATCGGCATGACCGTGGTTCCCGAATGCCAACTGGCCCGGGAGATGGAGATATGTTATGTCTGTCTGGCCACGGTCACCGATTACGATGTCTGGGCCGAGAAACCGGTGGAACTAAATGATATAATCCAGGTGATGAAGCGGAACCTGGAGAACATCAAGAGCCTCATCGAGACCTGCCTCCCGTCCATTCCCGACAAGAGGGATTGCGAATGCCGGGAGGCCCTTAGATTCGCGAAGGTGTGAACATGCCCGAGAAAGTATCCTGTAAACTGGTAAAATGGGAAGATATAGAGACCTGGTGCAAGCAGATAAAAGAGCTGTTGAACGACGCTGACTGGATCCCCGAAGTGGTAATCGGACTGGCCCGGGGAGGCTGGGCGCCGGCAAGGATCCTCTGTGATCTGATGATCATCAAGGAGCTCTACTCGGTGAAGACCGAGCACTGGGGTGTCACCGCCAGCAAGGACGGTAAGGCCAAGCTGGTGCAGGGCCTCAATGCCGATGTCAGCGGCAAGAAGGTCCTGGTCCTCGACGATATAACAGATACCGGGGACAGCATGCGCCTGGCTCTGGACCATGTCAAGACCCTGGGACCGGCCGAGGTTCGCACCGCCACCCTGCTACACATCCCCCACAGCAAGTTCAAGCCCGATTTCGTGGCCCGGGAGCTGGCCGAGGGCGAATGGCACTGGTTCATCTTCCCCTGGAACTACCACGAGGACATCACCAACTTATTACCCAAGGTGCTGGAGGAGCACCATACCCTGGAAGAGGTGATCGAATCGGCCCTCACCTACCTCAACCTGGACCTGCCCAGGGAGAAGATCAAGGAGGCCCTCGATTACTCCCGGGAGCTGGACAAGATCATCATCGAGGATGGTAAGTATCGGCAGAAGAACGAGTGAGGCCATGACCGGACGACCCTATCTGCCCCTGCTGGAGGCCAGCCTTGAGCATACGCCGGTCATCAAACGCGGTGATTACCCCTATTTTGTCCATCCCCTCACCGACGGGGTTCCGCCCCTGGAACCGACCCTGCTCAAGGAGGTGGTGGAAGCCATGGTCGCCCTGGCCGATCTGGATTGCGATTGTATCCTGACCGCCGAGGCTATGGGACTGCCCCTGAGCACGGCCTTGAGCCTGCGCACGGGGTTGCCGCTAAATATCATTAGAAAGCGCCCGTACCTGATGGACGGTGAGCTCAAACTGCAACAGCAGACCGGATATCACAAAGGCCCGTTGTACATCAATTCCCTGTCGGCTGGTGACCGGGTGCTGATCGTCGATGATGTGGTCTCCACCGGGGGTACCCTGAAGGCCATCGTGGCCGGCCTGCGCGAGTTGAAGGTCGTAATCCAGGATCTCATCGTTGTTTTCGAGAAATGCGATCTTGAAACACTCGAAGCAAAGCTGGAAATGCCCGTGAAAACCTTGTTGAAGATAGAGATTGATCCTGAAGGGGGGGTCGCTGTTGTCGACCATTAGGACCTGGATCGCCAATGGTAAATGTTAAGTCCCTGCAGATTTTGCCCTCGATTTGGTAGCCTTATGAAGATTCTTGGCTTTGAAGTCCCGATCCCCGATACTCTATGGGCCGAATTCGCCTTCACATTGTTTCTCTGGGCCCTTGCGGGAGCCTTCATCATATTGGTTCTGGCGCCCTTGCTGGTGATGGTCACCCGTCGAACCAAGAGCAGATGGGATACCCTGATCCTGAAGGCCATTAGGATCCCGGGCTTCGTCTTCATCATCGTCTTTGGTTGGGCCGATTCTCTTGGTATCCTCACGCAGGATGTCATCCATTCGGATGGGGAAATCAAGTCCGCGCCTCTCTCCGCGAATGCCATGAACAACCTCATCATGCTGCTCGATATCATCCTGGTCGTCGTCACAGCCTGGCTCATCTACCGGATCTTCCATCGCGTGATTGTTCCCCTGTTCAAGGACCTCTCCACCCGGACCGAGACAAAGCTCGATGATGTGATGATGCCCCTGATCGAGAAGCTCGGCTCGGTTGTCATCGTCATCTTCGCGTTCACGGGCATAATGGACAAACTAGGCATCAACCCCGGTGTGGCCCTGGCGGGCATGGGCGTGGCCGGACTGGTCATCGCCTTTGCCGCCCAGGATACCCTGTCCAACTTCTTCTCCGGACTCCACCTGATGCTGGATAGACCGTTCGATGTCGGCGACACGATCCTGCTGGACGAGAAGGAGCGAGCCGATGTGCTGGATATCGGCCTGAGATCATGTAAGCTCTACGACCGGAGGCTCAATACCCTGGTCATCATGCCCAACAACCGTATCGCCAGCTCCAAGATCACCAACCTGACCAAACCCGACCCCTATTTTCGCATCAGTATCAAGGTGAACGTGGCCTACTCCTCCGATCCCGGTCAGGTCAGGGATATCCTGTACGACATCGCCAAGGCCCACC
>CAYSUX010000228.1:3222-4730 GCA_964434315.1 uncultured archaeon | reverse complement strand
GTCAACAGCAGATCGGCCAGATAGGAACCATCCTGGCCCGTTATGCCCGTTATCAGTGCGGTTTTCATGGACTCACCATTGTGTAGAGCGAATTTTGTTTACTAATTTTGTGGGATTCAATAATGATTCAGTTGTTGGTCATTATCAGGTCGTAAACCTGTTGACACGTGCCAAACCACGCGCCTCTCCCTTTGCACTCCTCGATAAGCTTTTTGTATATTTCCACGTAAAGGGGAAAGTCCTGCTCGAAAAAGACCATTTGATGCCATAGCACGCACAGAACTCCATGGCTCCTCTCGACCGTGTCAATTACACCCACGACTGCGTCCCACGCATCATCGAATTTCGAACATTGGCCGAATAGGAAAGTATCCATGATGGATAGGGGAAAGACTATGAAGTTGTCGAGATTTTCCGGAGAGAAAGGATGGTGTATTCCTTCTTTGAAGCCAACAACATATCTGTCAGAGAATGTTGTGTCGTACCTGAAGCCCACATTGGCCTGCCTGACCCATGTATCTGGAATCTCCAGATTAAGCCAGTGCTGCCTGATTCCGTTGATTCCGTGGTCAACGATGCTTTCCAGGGTGGCTTTCTCCCGGGCTAGCATCGCCCCATCAGCATAAGAACGGATGGAACCGTGCATCCCAATCTCCCATCCACCTTGATTAAGTCTCCTTATTATGGTCTTGATCTTCTTGGACTTAATATTGTAACGACCCAGGCTCATGGGCCAGGTCGAAGGTCTCAGAGGGTTGAACCGGAAGGATTCGTTGAGGAAAAAGAAGGTCGAACGGACTTCCCGCTCGCGTTCGATCTGCATAATGTTATCGAATTGCCAGTAGGGCTCCGCTTTCCTTCTCAAAATGCCGAGTAGGGGTTTCAGGCTTCTATTTTTAATCGAATGAGTGAGGTACTGGTAAGTCTTCTTAACCCGATCGACATCATGGGTCAGACAGACACCGAAAGGTGCGGAGTCGGGCCAGTGCATGTTCTCATACAGCTTGATATTTCCAAGTGTTCCAACGTTCCCGAGGTTGAGTGGGCTACCGCTCATGTTATTGTGGGCTTTCCGCTCGGATATCTAAGTTCTCCCTTAATTAGAAGTGTGATAAACCTGACGATGAAGTGTCCAATCTGGACTACCGTCGGTAAAAGATCGTCACCGAAGATATTGTTCTTGCTTTCGTAGCCCTCAAACCTTCCCACTCTGGAGAAAACGGTGGCGATGATGTGCAATGCTTCGCTTGGAAAAGTCCAGCTGAATACCACATCACGATATTGTAATATCGGTTCAACCTCCTCGTTAAGCATAGTTTTAACCATCAACTTCGGGATGTTCACGCCAGACTGTACGGTCAAGTCCAGGGAGCCCCAGAGCTTGGGATTGATTTCGATAAGCTTGTATTTACCATCTCGGCTGTCCAGTTTCCACTCCACCATGGCCGGTCCATTCCAGTCCAAACTATCGAGAAGCTTCTTGCTGATGAGTTCGAGGTTCTTGTCAT
>CAYSUX010000228.1:0-3212 GCA_964434315.1 uncultured archaeon | reverse complement strand
CGATGGCCCACCGGTTATGGGGAACTCCTTGATACGCTCATGCATGAAGGAAGCGTACATCCTACCTTCATAGTAGTAGGTGTAAAAGCCATGTGTCTCGCCCTTGATATACTCCTGACAGACTATCACATTTTCGAATCTGAAAAGCCAGTCGAGGGCTTCTACCAACTCTAATGTATTGTTGCAATATCGAAGGTTATCCACTCCACAAAGCGACCCCTTTAAAACTACCGGGAATCCTACCTTGTTGATAAATCGAATCAACTTATTTTTGTGAGGAAGTTCTACCTTAATTGTCTGTGGTATGTTGATTCCGTTTATAGAGGCGTGGTAGAAGGTCCTATCCTTACTGGATGCTATATCCATCGACTCTCTGGGCGGTTATGTGACCTTGATTGAACCTGGTACAAGATCCCTATTATCAGAAAAGGCCTTATAACTTTCGAGGCCAACTGGAATGATAAGTTTATAGTTATTATTCTGAGCAATTTCAACAATTTCCTTCACATATCTCCGTTGATTCTGATAACCAGGAACCTTGTATTTGACATCTGTGTATTTTGAGAAGAAGGGCAGTGCGCGAAATTTGAAACAGGTGACCCCGATGTGATATCCTTCACGGCCCAACTCCCGCGCAAGGGCGAGGGTGTTGATGTTCTGACCATCGAGGAGGAGGATCTTCGTTTTCTTCATGGGTGATTATATTGATGGTGGAGGAAGCGCTTGTTCATCCATTTTAGGATGTTGACGGCGGTGTATAACATTCCCTCGACCTGGGTGTTGTTGTTGCGCAGGGCTTTCCTGATCTCCTCTTGGTCCAGACTCTGAAAACGGGTGGTACATTTGCCTACATTCTGTAGCTGGTGTGCATCGCTACCAGCGGTTCTGGTCTTCTGGAACCGCTCCTGCAGGAAGCTCGCGAAGATATTCTGGGTAATCCTGCAGCCCCCATTTATCACTTCGATGGCATCCACATGGTTTCCGATCTTTCTGGCAAGGTCAAGTCTTTTGGGATGGGGGAGGAGCAACAGAAGATCCTCAGCGCGAGCGAGGTCCACGATCTCATAGAAATTCCTGGCCGTGATGTCCTCTTTAACGAACATGACCACAAGGTCGCCAAATTGAGTCCCGATCTCAACGCTCGGTATCACGAGGAACGATTCGTCATCCCTAGTTCGCCTGGCAGCCTCCAATCCCCCATCAACACAACAATGATCACTGATTGATAAGCCCGACAGCCCGATCTTCCGAGAATGTTTGAGGAGTTTGTCAATCCCGATCCGGCTGTCATGGGAGTAGCGAGTATGGACATGCAGGTCGATCGCATATGGGAATTTCACGGTTATTCCTGATTATTACTTTTAATTTTATCTGGGATAATTCTTATAATTTTCTTAATCTAGGTAGTAGAATTGTATTGATTAAAACAAAAACATCATGAATGTTGATTTGTGGCCGACTGCGTCCGATGGTTACCATATATCTTGATTTTCGCAAGAAGGTGTCGGACGCAGCCGACCGGGATACATCCTGTCTTGGATTCCGGCCCAGTCGGCAAGATGCGTTGGTTCGTGGCGCGGCCACGAGATCAATGGGATGGATGATGTTTTTGTTATTGGGATTATTTTCTCTTACATCTCAAATTTATTTATTTTATTATTGTAGTTTCTGGGCGATGGGTGGGGGATGGTCTTGAAGCCCGAAGGGGTTCAAGTTTGATAAAACGTGGAGTGTTTGTAGAGGAGGCCAGGCATAGCCTCCTTCTGATTTGCGAGGTGCGGTGAGCTCATTGGCTTACCGCTCTCACTCCCCCTTCCCCACACCTCGATATCTCAGCCCCACTTCCTCCGCCTGTTGCCTGGTCCACACAGCTCGACCGTCGATGAGGACCGGAGCCGTCAGAATCCGCTTGAGCTGTTTAAGATTGACGTCCGTGGTGTACATCTCATGTGCTGTACTCATCAGGACACCGTATGAATTTATCAGGGTTGTGTCCAGGTCGTCGGTGAGGGAGGGGACCTCGTCGTCCTCCTTGACCAGGGGGTCATGGACGACCGGCTGGGCGCCTCGCTTCTTCAGTTCCTCCTGCATGGTGTAGGTTGGGGAGTTGCGGGTGTCGTCGGAGTCGGGGAGGAAGGCGAGACCCAGGATGGCCACCTTCTTGCCCCTCAAGGGTTCGGGTTCGTTCGTCAGCTTCTTCAGCTCCTCCTCCAGCATGTCCACCATGTGGATAGGCATCCAGTCGTTGAGAAGTCGGCTGGAGACGATGACCTTGGGATCCACCTTGATGTCGCCATAGGTGTCCAGACCGTACTTGAGGAGCCAAGAGTCCTTGGGCAGGCAATGGCCGCCGACTCCTGCTCCTGGGAGGTGCATGTTCCTTATGGGGTTCTTGGCCGGGTCACCGGGGATGTTTGGGAGTGTATTGACCAGCTCTCGCACCTCGTAGGCGTTGATGCCCAATGACTCGCAGATGAGGGCCACCTCGTTGGCAAAGGCGATGTTAACATCACGATAGGTGTTCTCCACCGTCTTGGCAACCTCGGCCGTCATGGCATCGGTGGGGTGAAGGGTGGCCTTGACGATGTTGCGGTATAGGGTGACAGCGCGGTCGGTGGATGTCTGGTCGATGCCGCCTACGATGCGGGGCAGGTCGGTGATGTTGAAGAGCAGACGGCCCACCATGACCCTCTCATAGGCGAAGGCCAGTCCGAAGTCCTCACCGGCCTTCAAGCCCGATGTTTCTTCCAATATGGGCTTGACCATGTGCTGGGTAGTGCCGGGGGCTACGGTGGATTCTATTACTATCAGCTGGTCCTTGCCGTTGGCCTTGGCCTCGGCCATGTGCTCGCCCACCTGCTT
The DNA here is from genome assembly GCA_964434315.1 of uncultured archaeon. Taxonomy (GTDB): domain Archaea; phylum Thermoplasmatota; class Poseidoniia; order MGIII; family CAYLMJ01; genus CAYLMJ01. The sequence continues at coordinate 350 of CAYSUX010000228.1, read as the reverse complement.
GGAGACGGACTTCAGGGACTCGTACCTTGGGACATGGTCGGCGTCGGTGGGGGTCTGGACGTCGATGAGGATGGCGTCGCAATCCTTGACGACGCTGATGTCGTCGGTAGCACTGAAGGATTTCTTCTCGTTCACGACCCTGGCAATGAGCTCTGCCAGGCCCGGCTCGTCGCCGCCGATGGGGTTCTCGCCCCGGTTCAGGGCGTCTATCTTCCAGCCCGACCGCTTGGACCGGCGCTGGATGCCGGTGACCGTAAAGCCGGGCACGTCGGCGAAGAGGGCCGCCGCCGGGATCCCGACGTAGCCCATGCCAATGACTGCTATGTGCATCTTGTGTCTCTCCGTTGTGT
>CAYSUX010000227.1:0-4737 GCA_964434315.1 uncultured archaeon | reverse complement strand
CCGGCAAGACCATGCTGGCCAAGGCCATCGCCACCGAATCCCAGGCCAACTTCATATCCATCAAGGGACCCGAGGTCCTCTCCAAATGGGTCGGCGAATCCGAGAAGAAGCTCAGGGAGATATTCCGCAAGGCCAAGCAGGCCAGCCCGGCGATAGTCTTTCTGGACGAACTGGATGCCATCGCCCCGCAACGGGGGAGCGGCAGTGAAGGCCAGCACAGCAACCGGCTGGTGGACCAGTTACTGACCTCCATGGACGGAATGGAATCCATGATCGGCGTGATCGTTGTCGCCGCCACAAATCGCCCCGAGCTCATCGACGCGGCTCTGCTGCGTACCGGCCGATTCGACCGCCTGCTGATGGTGGTAGCGCCGGACAGGGAAGCCCGCAGGGAGATACTGGCCATCCATACCAAGGGAGTTCCTCTGGTGGATGTGGACCTCGACCTTCTGGCTGATAAGGCTGCCGACTATACCGGGGCCGACCTTCTGGGACTGGTCAGGGAGGCCGCGATGCTGGCCCTGAGGGATAATATTGACGCAAAGAAGGTGACCATGGACCACTTTGAGAGCGCGTTCAAGCTGGTGCCACCGTCGGTGACCAAGGCCACCATTGAATTTTACGAGAACATCGGCAAGGAGTTGATGGGTCGGGCCAAGGCGGCTCGCCAGACCTCCTCGGTGGATGATACACTATATCGGTAGGGTGAACAAGATGCAGGTCAAACTGGGAGATATCATGGGCAAAGAGGTAAACACCATCAGCGGAACGCGGCTGGGCCACCTGGCCAACGTGGAGCTCGAGGCCACCACCGGCAACCTCCTGGGCCTTCATATCGAGCCCCTGCCCGAGGTCTCACGTATGGCTGTGGGTCTCGACCGGAACGGCCGTCTGCGCCTGCCCTTCCAATCCATCCGCTCAGTTAAAGATATAATCATGGTCGAGTATGATATAGCCAACGGAGACTCCTGACAATGGAAATTCCCGATATCGAACCCCGCGAAGCCACGGCATTCTTCTACTACCTGGTCCTGTTGATCGGTGTGCTCTTCTACCTGGGGTGGGGCATGCTCTACCATAACAGCACCGATGGCAAGGTCTGGACCGATGTCGGAGTTTACTCCGTTACGGTCCTCCTGGTGGGCACAGGCCTGATCGGAACCTGGCTTTACCGGCAGAACTTCGATGAAGAACCCAATTAACCCTTTGACAGGGAGTAGTAATAGAGTCCCGGGTACATGGGATTGAAGTAGTATCCCTCGACCCAATCCCGCTCGACATGGAAGGTCAGAGCCTGGTAGACCCAGATAAAGGCAGCCTCATCGTAGGCCATATACTGGATGTCCGAGTAAAGGCTCTCTCGCACATCGGGGTCCAGCTCCCTCGAGGCCTGGTCGATCAGCTCATCCATATCGGGGTTCGAGTAGGATAGGTACGATGGATAGTGGCCCTCGCTGTGCAGGAAGGGTTGGACATAATCGTCCGGATCCGCGTAATCGGGAGCCCAGCCAAGGAAGAACAGGGGCATCTCCTTGTCCCTGAACTTGCCCAGATAGATGGGCCACTCCAAAGCCTGGACCTCCATTTGGAACTTGGGGTTCATCTCCTCCAGGGCGTTCTTCAAGAGTTGCAGGCCGTCCTCCCGGATGGTGTTGCCGGCATTGTAGTAGGTCGTCAGCTCGCACCCGCTATCCCACAACCCGGTCTCCTCGAAAAGAGCCTGGGCCTCCTGGGTGTCGAACTCGTACATCGGGGTTCTATCATCGAAACCCAGCATTCCCTCGGGGATGGGGCCCCGGGCCTGCATGCCGGAACCGGCGATCACGTTGTCGATGAAATTGTCATAATCGAAACTGTAACAGAAGGCCTGGCGCACCCGGACATCGGCGAAGAAATCGGCGCTGGGGGCCGCGTTGGGGTTATCGTCGGTATTGATGTCCTGGTTGAACCCGATGAATCCCAGGTTGAAGGTCGGGTCCCCTGACATGGAGGTGTCGATGCCCGACTTTCCTTCCACGTCGCCCCTGAAGGTGATGGGAATGTAAGCCCAATCCGCGTCACCGTTCAGCAGGGCCAGCTCCCTGGAGGTCAGTTCCGTATCCTTCTTGATGAAGACCACCTCCACATGGTCGCCATCCCAGCCGCCCCAGTAGTCATCGAACTTCTCGAGCTTGATATACTCACCCCTGGCCCAGTCAATGAACCGGTAGGGGCCGGTGCCCATGGCATGCTCATCCATATACTGGTTGCGCTGCCCCTCCACGACCCCGCCATGGTTCATGACAAAATTCTTGGAGACCACCGAGCAAAGGGTGTAGGCCATGATGTACAGGAATGCCGGATAGGCCCGCTCCAGGGTCAATTGCAGGGTGTATTCCCCGGTGGCCTCGATACCGGTGGTGTTCAACACCTGAGTGAGCATCCAGGCCGGGCCGTCGCTCAGGTCCATCCTGATGGCCCGGTCCAGGGAGAAGGCGGCGTCCTCGGCCTTCATCTCGGAGCCATCATGGAACTGGACACCCTGACGGAGTTCGAAGGTGTAGACCCGGCCGTCCTCGGAGATGCCTCCATTGGCCACGGTGGGCACCTCGGTGGCCAGTTGGGGCTTGAGCCGCTTGGTGCTGTCCCGGTCGTACCAGACCAGGGGCTCATAGACATTGGCTATCACCTCGCCGCCCGCGGTCTCGTAGCTATGGGCCGGGTCGAGCCATTCAGGCTCGCCGATGGACACCTTGGTGAAGATAGTGGGATGCTTGACATTGCCCTTGGGACTCGGTTTGGCCAGTACCAGGATCGAGTAGACTGCCTGGCTCTCCCTGCCGTTGTTGGCGCTCACCTTGAGCCTGACATCGTAGTTGCCCGGGGAATCGAATGAATGGGTGACCTTCTTCACCGATGAGGTCTCATCGTCGGCAAAGTCCCATTCGTAGCTGTTGATGGCCTCGGTCTCCCGGTCGGGCTCGTCTCCCCCGTTGTCGACCCAGGCCCAGGAACCGCCCCCGTTCAGGATCACCGGGTCACCGACCTGGACCACTGACGGATTGGCAGCGATGAGCACGGTTGGCGGGGAATTCGGGTCCGGATCCTGGTTTGCGGTCAGGACCTCGATGTAGGTCAGGTGGTGGGCGTTGGTGCTCTGTGCCCCGTCATTGTCCTCCACGGTGAGGAAGACTATGTAGTTGCCGGGCAAGGTGTAACTATGGGTCACCTCATCGTCGGTATCGGTCTCTCCGTCACCGAAATCCCAGAGGTATTTGACCACCTCGCCATCCGGGTCCTCGGCCTCGGCCACGAACGATATGGGGCGACCCTGGTCCACCACCTCACTACCGCTTTCGATGGTCACCGACACCTGGGGAGGCAGGTTCTTGCCGGTGCCGTCACCACCCAGGCATCCGGAAAAGGTCAATACGACCACGGTCAAAAGGCAAGACAACTTCAAATGCAGGGGAATCGGTCGAGAGCGCTCCATGTGAAAGCCTCCAGGTAATACACCCCCAATCGTCCCCGGATTATAAGTTCACGGTACCATCTCAGGGAATACCCCACCTATTAGGTCCCGATCTATATCAATGGGGATGACCTGAGATCCCATGGCTCTTGAATCACATGGGTCCTTGAGTTCCCGGATCCCTGGGCTTCTTGGCTCTAATGGTCCTTTGATACCGAGAGTCTATCTATGGCTATGGCTCTATGGCTATGGCTCTATGGCTATGGCTCTATGGTTCTAACGTTCTACTGGATCATCAGAGGATTGGCGCAGTGAGGGCAGGCCACGGTGATGGGGCGGGTTGGATCGGCGATCATCAGGTGTTGCTGGCAGGTCGGGCAGGCCACGGTGACCGGAGCGGCCGGCATAGCTGCCGGAGCCATGCCAGGAGCCATTCCCGGCTGGGGCGCCATTCCCGACATACCGGGTTGCGTACCCGGATATCCTTGCGTTCCCGGCATTCCCGGTGTTCCTGCCATCCCTGGTGTGCCGGGCATACCCGGTTGGGTCGGAGCTAGTTCATAGGGCTCGAACTCCTCCTCCTCCTCTTCCGGTTCCCGGAAGTTGAGGAAAACACCGGCGATGATCACCATAAGCCCCACGATCGCGATGGCGAGAAAGGCCATCTCGGTGGTGGAACCGTATTGGAACTGGATGTTCTCCTCGTCCAGGCTGTCCACCGTTCCCTGCAAGGCCTCGTGGCTTTTATTGCCCTGCCGGTTCTTCTCCATGATCACCTTGTCCTTGATGATGACCATGTCACCCTTGGCAAAATCATCGTAGACCTTGCCCTTGAAATGGAACTCCATCTCATCGATGCGAACGACGGTGAGCTTGGCGGCGGAGTCGAAGTGGACACCGGATATCTCATCCTTGATGTATACATCATCACCATTGTCATAATCCTTGAAGGTACCGCTTCCGTTCTTACCTGGGTGGGATTGGTCCTGGAACTCTCCCACATCCACGGCCGAGATCAACAAGGGGTAGGCAACGAACAGTCCGGCCCCGACTCCGGCCAGAACCACCCCCACGGCTAGAAGCAATATTGGTAGGCGCAGTATTGGTCCTCCTGTGGGCAGTGAAGCCGAATACGTCTATAAATCTTTGCAGAGCGTTTTCGAAGGGGTGGCTACCCGGGATCATGGCCAATCTCCTCCTGTGTCCTGTCAAAAATACCCCTGATGCCCATACCACAGCAGGCATAACAGCAGGCAAACGTTCGTCAGAGCAAGCTCCATCAGGGC
>CAYSUX010000226.1:0-4756 GCA_964434315.1 uncultured archaeon | reverse complement strand
GGGGGGCGGTTGGCCACCTCCGCCACCTCCGTCCGGTGGAGCTCCACCCCCGCCTCCATCAGGGTCCGGTATGCCACCTCCGCCACCTCCGTCCGGTGGAGCTTCCCTTCCTTCGCCATCCACATCGGTATCCGACGGTTTTCAAAAACCGGGTATTGGGCTATCGACCGCTCACCAACCGCCTCCGCCTCCCCCGCCGCCCTCTTCTCCCGGTGACGGCGGCGGTATGGGCGCTTCGGACACATCGGACACCTCGGGCCCCTTCGGTGGGGCTGCTACTGCCGAGATGGTCACGATCCAGTGCCCCCAGTGCAGTGAGAAGATGGAGGTGCCCGGGACCGGCAAGGCCCAGAAGGTCACTTGCAGTTCCTGTGGTCTCTCGGGCGTGATGGAAGTCTAGGGCCATCAACCGGGTATCAACCGGGTATTAACAGATCTATCGACAAATCTATCGACAGATCTATCGACAGGAGCCATCAACCGCGAGCTCTATCCCGGGGTCTCGGCTTCGGGCTTGGCTTGTATCAAGCAGATCTATCGACAGGGGCCATCGAAAAGGCTGTCAATCGGGTCATCAACCGGGCCATCGAAGGTCGAAACCAGAGGCATGGTCCGGGCAGGTCTGTCGGGAATTCGCAGGTTCACCGGTACCGGTGTCCTCGTTCCCCGGGGTCAATGGCTTCGCGCCCCCGTTTTAAAAAAATGTACGATAACCCTTTTTGTACAGGTGGACATAGAATACTCAATGGTCTCCCGGAACTGCCAGGTGCCATTGCCTGCCCAAAGCGGGATGAGATCCGTTTTTTCGCCCCTTACCTGGTCCTTCGTTATCCTGTTTAGCCTCATGGCCATATCGCCCTTGCTGGCTTCCCCGGCATCCGCCGCCGAGGGGCTGGAGATCTCCCGGGTCGGTGAGGTGGAAGGTACGGTCCTGGACGTGGCGCTATCGGGCGCTATCGCTTTTCTGGCCACCGACCAGGGTCTTGAGATCGTGGATGTCCAGGATCCCGGTCAGCCCGATCCCCTGGCCGTCCAGGCCATGGCCGGTGGCGCCCGCTCGGTCATCGTCAGGGAGGGTATGGCCTATGTCAGCGGCGACAGCGATCTATGGATGTTCGATGTGAGCGACCCATCATCACCCGACTCGAAGGGCAATGTGACCCTCGGTAGCCCGATCCTGGGCCTGGCGCTGGCTGACGACCATCTCTTTGCGGCAACCGGCGAACTCGGCCTGAGGGTGCTCAACGTCACCGATCCGGCAAATGCCCGGGAGGTGGGCAACCTTTCCGGTAACGGCTCGGCCAGGGATGTGGCCGTCCGCGAAGGGCTTGCCTGTGTGGCCTGGGGCGAGCAGGGACTCAGAGTCGTCGATGTGAGTGACCCGGGTGACCCGGGCGAGATCGGCCAGTTCGTTGCCCCTGGATCCGCCATGGGCGTTGTAATCTCGCAAGGTAAGGCCTACCTGGCCCAGAACGGGAGCGGCCTGCATGTCCTGGACCTTAGCGACCCGGTCAATATCACCGAGATGGACTTTTTTAACACCATCGATTCCCTGGCTCTGGATGTGACCCTGAACGGTGAATTCGCCTATGTGGCCATCGACGATATGGGCCTGCAAGCCATCAACGTGATGGCCCCTGCCGCCGCCATCGGGGGCAACCACCACGACACACCGGGTCGGGCTCAGGGCGTGGCCAGCTCAGGGAAATACATCTTTGTGGCCGATGGCCCGGGAGGGCTTCAGATACTGGCTACCAACTCACTGCCGGTGGTCACCGTATTCTCCATAACACCCTCACAGTCCGAACCGGGAGAGTCGGTGGCCTTCAGGGGCATGGGCTTCGATCCCGACGGGACCATCGAGACCTATCACTGGCGTTCTTCTCTGGATGGATTCATCAGCACCGAGGATAACTTCACCAGCTCTGATCTATCGGCGGGTCGCCATGTGATCCACTTTCGGGTCGCCGACAACGACGGCGCCTGGTCCGAGGAGATCTACCAGTCGATCCGGGTGGGTAACGCGATACCGACAGCCACCATCGATGCCCTGCCGGGAGTACCGGTCAATTTCGGGGACCTGGTCGCCTTCAGCGGTTCGGGCGAGGACCAGGACGGCACCATCCTCGGGTATGAGTGGTATTCATCCCTGGACGGTCATATCGGTGACAAAGCCTCATTTTCCACCAACGATCTCGGCCAGGGTAACCATACCATCTCCCTGCGGGTCATGGATGACGACGGCGCCTGGTCGTCCCTGACAAACGCGTCCATCCTGGTCAAGGCATTGCCTGTGCTATCCGGCGGGATGGTGAACCTGACCAACGGCACCGAGGGTTCCCGGTTCTCCTTTATGGTCGACCTCCAGGTTCCCGAAGAAGGAAGCGAGCCGACGGTTCAGGTCAACATCGGTACGCTGGGCGGATTCACCATGGACGATGAGGATGGTGACCGGACCTATCACTTCAACACGACCCTCTCCTGGGGTGCTCGGAATTTCTCTTTCTCGGCCACCAACCGTTTCGGGGCCAGGGCCGTAGGAGACACTGGGAACCACGAGCTCTACGTCAATGCCCGACCGGTGGCCCGAATCCGTCATATCGCCCCCTCGCCTGCCAAAGAGGGCATCACGGTCCTGTTCAAGGGCGACGGCTCGGACAAGGACGGGACCATCGAGGCCTACCAATGGAGTTCCTCCATCGACCTGGTCTTGGGTCAAACGGCGACCTTGAACCTGGAGGGGCTGAGCGCCGGTGAACACACCATTCGATTCCAGGTCAAGGATGACCGGGGGGTCTGGAGCCTCCCGACCGAAACCCGGCTCATCATCGAGAAGGGTGAGGTGGAACCCCGGGAACCCGGTGAGCCCGGTGAGCCCGGTGAGCCCATCATCACTCCATCCGAGGTGGTCATGGTCGGTGTGGCCTCCACGACCCTCACGGTCTTAGGCCTGGCGTTGGGTCTGCTGGTCTATGGCGAGACATTCCGTTATCGCTACTGGGCCCTTCTGGCCCCTTTGATGGTCGGCCACGGGACCCAACGACGACCATCTGACCCGCTGGCCAATGAGATCCGGGGACTGATCCGGGGATATCTGCTGGCACATCCAGGCTCCCATTACTGTCTGCTCAAGGAGGAGCTGGGGCTGGTCAACGGTACCCTGGCCTACCATCTGAAGATCCTGGAGCGGGAGGGGCTGGTCACCAGTGAACGCGACGGCCGGATGCGCCATTTCTTCGCCATCGGCAAGGGGATTCCCGCCTGCGGCCACGGTGGCAAGGCGGTCAGACCCAGGTTCTCTCGCTGGACCGGGGGTGGCTGGGGTCGCGATCCCAAGGGTCATCCGCCAAAGGAGAACCGGTCCAGACCCAGGAGCAAGCCGCCAAAGGCGAAGAAGAACCGGAATGCCCGCCCCGTGACCCGGGAGAAGCTGCTGGTCATGGTGGAAGAGCACCCCGGACTCTCCCAGACCGACCTGGCAGAGGCCTTCGGGGTCACCAGCGCGGCGGTGAAGTACCATATCGACAGGCTGATCGGCGATGAAAGACTGCGACGGGAGCGCCGTGGCCTGAAGGTGGAGTACTTTCGGGTCAAGCAGGTGGAGGAGGAGGATGGTGGCTCACTGTCGGCCAAGGAGGATGCCGGGCCGGGAATCGATGAGAATGTCGGGCCTGTAACCAAAGAGGATTGACAGCTACCGGATATCTTTGTCCGGCTTCGTTGGGCCGGAGCGCGCATTCCCACACCTTCATTCTCACTCCTTCGTTCCCACACACCTTCATCCCACATTCATTTCCACCTTCATTCCCACTTTTATTTCCACTCATTTGTATCTTACCTTGCATACTAGTATGATGGCTGCCAGAACTGTGGTGATGGAATTGGCGAAGATGATTGGAATGTCACGGGTCAGGATACCATAGACTAGCCACAGGAAGATGCCGAAGGTGAACAACGAGTACATGCCCAGTGAGATGGACCCAGTGTCCCGGGTTCGAAGGGTCTTGATCACCTGGGGCACGAAAGCGATGGTGGTGCAGGCAGCCGCGACCAGGCCGATGATAGTGATGGAATCCATTATTACCTTGCCTCGTCCAGACATCTTCTCTATGTAAATGACTCTATGCAAACTGCTGTATGTAAATCAAACCATTGGTCATTCGAGACTTTTGACTTGACCATCGGGTTGTGGGATGATCGTTCCGGAACGTGTCGGGTCGGGATCGCCCCGGCGTTACACCAGTGTTACACCAGTGTTACACCAGAGCTACCGCCATCACGGCAGGTGTTTCGCGATAAACTGCTCCATCTCGAAGGGGGTCAGGGGACCGCGGTGACGGGCTATCTCCTTGCCCTTGATGTAGGCGACCAGGGAGGGTACGGACCCGATATTGTATTGCTCCCATCGAAGGTCGTTTCGTTTTGACAGATCGACCAGCCGCAGGTGTTTCGAATCCTTGCGGTGGAGCTTGCGAAAGTGGGGAGCGATCCGCTTGCAGCTCGGACACCAGGAGGCGGTGTAGAAGCGTATCTCGTCGGCTGGGTCGGGTGAGGCTTTTACCCGGGCCCCGTCGAGCTGTTCTTTCAGTCGGCCGAGAAGGGACATCGCGATACCATTTGATATCACGGCTATGAAATGTTCGGTCAGCAGTCGGCAGTCGGCAGGCGTACCTGGGCAATGGGCAATAGGCAATAGGCAATAGGCAATGGGCAATAGGCAATGGGCAATGGGCAATAGGCAATAGGCATTGGGCCA
>CAYSUX010000225.1:0-4779 GCA_964434315.1 uncultured archaeon | reverse complement strand
GGGGAGTTGCCGTAGATATTGGTGCGGGACTCGGAACCATCGCCACCATCGTTAGAGGCGGCGAAGGTGACCACCACATTCCGCTCGTAGGTCATCCGCTGGGAAGCCTGGATGACGGCGTCCTTCCAGTTCTCGTCAACGCTCTCGTAACCCCAGGAGTTGGTCATGACCCGGATGTTGTAGGGATTGGGGGGCGCGGCATGTTCGTAGATCCAGTCGAAGGCGCCCACCTCGTTGGTCTCCCAGGGGTCGCCGATGCCCAACCCGATGAGCGAGGCGCCGGGAGCCACACCCCGACGCAACCCGGCCGAGGCCTCGCCCGAGCCGGCGGCGATGCCTGCGCAGTGGGTGCCATGGCCGAATACGTTGTCGGTATTGGGCAACTCCACCCAGGGCTGACCGTCCACGTCGGCCTTCTTGTTCTCGATGACCTTCTCCAGGTAGTCCAGATCGGGATGGGTGGCGTCGATGCCGGTGTCGGCCACGACGATGGTAACACCCGAACCGTCGATGGGAAGCTCGACGTCGTTATCCTTCAGGGGGTCTCCGTCATTGTCGATGACGATACGCTGCCAGTTGGACTTGGCCCGTATCGTATCGGTGGAGACCTCCAGGGCATACTCGTTCAGGGTGTCCTTTTCGATCCACCAGGTCCGCTCGTAATGAGAGAGCTGGGCCACTCCCTCGGCAGTAAGCCAGCCCCCGGTGCCGTGGATCACGCTGTAGCGCCACAGCTCCTCGAAGCCCAGGCTTTCGAGCATGGCCCAGTCACGGGCGGTCATGGGCGATTCGAACTGGACGATGATGCGTAGCTTCTCGTCGGCGGCATAGCCCGACCACTCACGGCGCAGCTCGGGGTTGAGTAGGCTGAAGTCGGGCGCGGGAGCCGGCGAGGCCGCAGGCGCCAGGGCTGCCGGGAGCAGGAAGGCCAGGGCCACGAGGAGGGCCGGGATAGGCCACCATCGGTTCTGTCGCGAACCCGGACTTGACGGACGAGATAGGATAGCTGACATGGTCTCGCGAACCTTCCAAGACAGATGGGCCATATAATACCTAGGTGTCCCGAACCGGACAGTTACCTGGCCTTGGCTTGCTCCTGCTCCTGCACCAGCAGCCGCTCAAGCTCATCCTCGCTGATTATCTGGATACCGGCGGCCAGGGCCTTCTGGAGCTTGGACCCGGCTTTCTCACCCACGACCAGGTAATCGATCCCGGCGGAAAAACCACTCACGACCCCGCCGGCGGCCCGGATGCTAGCTTCGATGTCGGCCCGCTTGCGTGAGAGCTTGCCGGTGATACAGAAGCTGCCCGGACCGCCTTTCGTAACAGGGCCGGGTGCCTGATCCGTGGTCGGTGGTTCGGGCGCGGCGGTCGGCGACCCGGCGGGAGAGGCGGATCCGATCGCTGAACGGCTCGACAGAGGGGTTTGGGGTGGAGTCCGGGAAACCGGAGGAATCGGTGGAGCTGGTGGTTCTTCGGCCATCGGTAGGGTGCTGGAGCCGGTACCCATACCGGTCTTGTTAGCGGTCTTGTCAACGGTCTTGTTAACAGTCTTGTCAGCGGTACCGTTCATGTCTTTCGTTTCCACCGATTCCAACAGAGAATCCAGGGCCTCGATATCGATGACCTTCACCCCGGCGTCCCTGGCCTTCCGGAGCTTGGACCCGGCATTCTCGCCGGCCACGAGGTAGTCGATGGACCTGGAAAAGCCCTTGACGATACCCCCGGCCCGGGTGATGAGCCGCTCGATCTCCTTGCGGGGGCGAGGCAGGGAGCCGGTGATGCAGAAGGTGCCCAGGTTCCCGACCGAGGCGGCGGTAGCGGTGGCGGCAGGCGGCAACAGGGTGACCCGCTCCAGAAGGCGGTCCAACGCCGGGTGATTGGCAAGCCCCTCGATCAGGGCCGTGGCTATCTCCGGTCCCACGCCTTCGATCCGGATGAGCTGGTCGACCGTGGCGCTTTGCAAGGCCTCCATGGTGGTGAAAACCGAGGTCACCAGGCGGGAGACCGTCCGGCCTATCCGGGGAATGCCCAGGGCAGCCAGGAAACCATCGAGAGGCAACATACGGGCGGCCTGGATATGGTCTATCATCTTGGCGGCCAGACGGGTACCCATGCGGTCCAGGCCAAGCAGCATTCCCTCGTCAAGATCGTACAGGCCGGCCACATCGGTTAGCAGGTCGGCATCGACGAGGGTCGTGATCCAGCTCTCGCCCAGGGACTCGATGTCCAGGGTACGAAGCCAGTGGAGGATCCGCCATTGCTGCTGGGAGGTACAGCCGGTCGAGTTGGGGCATTTCAGAAAGGCTCCTTCCATGACCAATCCGGTAGCGCAGTCGGGGCAGGTCGAGGGGATCCGGGCCGGCTCACCGTTGGAGACAATGACCCTTGTGATCTTGGGGATGACATCACCCCGACGCTCCAGAAGGACCTCATCGTCAAGGCCCAGGCCCAGGCGCTTGAGCTCCCCGATATTGTGTAACGTACACCGGGTGATGGTAGCTCCGCCGATGGGAACCGGTTCTATGGTGGCCACCGGGGTGACCGTACCGGTTCGGCCCACCTGCCAGTCGATGGCGACCAATCTGCTGGAGGCCTGCTCGGCCGGGAACTTCCAGGCCAGGGCCCAGCGGGGATGGTGGGTGGTGGAGCCCAGGCGCTGCTGCTCGGCCACCGAGGCCAGCTTGATGACCAGTCCGTCGATCTCGTAATCCAGCTTGGGGCGCCGGTTCTCCCAGTAAAGGTAATTGGAGTCCAGCTCATCGATGGAGAGTTTGGTGGTGGGCACGGTCGGAAGACCCAGACTTGCCAGATGGGCCATCTGCTCCTCCTCGGAGTTAAAGCCCTGGGCAGGCTGGACATCATAGGCAAAGAAGGATAGACGCCGGTTGCGGGTGACCCTTGGGTCCTTCTGCTTCAGTGAGCCGGCCGCGGCGTTACGGGGGTTGGAGAACTCACCACCGAAGCTGTCGAAGACCGATAAGCGCATATAGACCTCACCCCGGACGCTGCCGGTGAAGGGCTCGGACAACTGGTAGGGGATGTCGGTTATCGTGCGGACCTGGGCGGTGATGTCCTCACCGGTTGTGCCATCGCCCCGGGTGGCTGCGCCCATCAGCAATCCCTCATGATAGGATAGGCTGACCGCCAGGCCGTCGAGCTTGGGCTGCAATACGAAATCGTCTCCCAGCTTTGCGGCCCACTTTTGAACCTCGGCCAGGGAATGGGCCTTGTTCAGGGACCGCATCGGGTGGTCCAGGTTCACCTTGGCGAAGGTCTCACCGGCCGCGGCACCCACGGCTTGCAGTATGGGATGGTCGGGTGCCAACCGGTTCAGCGATTCCTTCAGGGCATCATATTCGGCGTCGCTGATCTTCGAGTCGCCCTGGGTGTAGTAGAGGTGGTTATGATAGGCGATGGAACGTGCCAACTCGTTTATCTGGGATTCCCGGCCAGACATGGCCCGACATCTACCAGGGTGTAAAAAGCCCTTGGAGGGCGGGAGGTTACAGCTTGAAGCGCATTCCCTCCACTCCAACCTCCAAGCGTTCAGCTTTGTCACTCGACCTCGCGCCGCCGCCCTGGGTGCAAGCCTGGCACCTGGCCTCTAACTCGTGACCTGCATTTGCTGGCCGAGCGCATGGTGGGTGTATCGGACAAGCGGGCCAACCCCAGGCTTAACGTGGCACCACTATCGGCCGGAACTGTGTTGTCAGTCGAGGGCATACGCCGATGAACCTCCCCTCACAACCTCCACCGCATCCCCTCCACCCCAACCTCCCAACCCAGCTCCCGCACATGCCTGCTCGCCCCGCTCTCGGGTTGAAGGAGGGGATTGGTGTGGTTTAGGTGGATGAAGACGACCCTCGGGTCATCCTCCCGCCGGGGTCCCAGTAACTCAAGGGTCTGCTTGACAGGCGGGTGAGGCACCTCGATCTGGGCGCGGTCCGGTAGTTCATCCAGGCTCCAGAATGTGCCGTCGAGCAGAACAATGTCGGCGCCCAGGGCGGTGAACCAGGCCCGGGGGTCGGAGGCGGCGTGGGCGGCCAGGGTAGCCTCCCAGGAGTCGTGGTCGGGCAGGAAGAGCAGGCGTTCTTCAGGACCCTCAAGTAGCAGGGCGTGGGTGTCGGCGAGCTCATCGCGATGGGGCACCGGGAGGGGTGTGACGGTCCAGCCGGGTCCTCCGGGATTTGGCTCTTGAGCCTTCCACCTCGTCAGTGCCAGGTGTTTCCAATCGACCAATCTCTGCCAGGCCGGTGTCCTTTCCACCAGGCCGGCGAAGTCGGGTGAGCAATGCAGCGGCAGCCGGTCAACGGCCATGGCTTCCCGGCCCAGCAGACCCAGGCCATCGGTGTGGCCCAGGTGACCATGGGTCACCCAGACCCCGGCCAGATGTTGCGCGGCGTCGGGGTCCAGCATCGCCAACTGGACCTCCAGGGCCCGGGTCACCTCCACCAGGTTCAGGCCCTCCGGATCGCTGATGCCCAGGGCCACCGGATGGCCAGTCAAAGCGGGGTTGCGGCGGGCGGGCCGGCAGCACTGGCGATGGCAGCCGGGTTGGGGGTAGCCGCCGTCCTGGGCGATTCCCAGCAATGTGACTTCTATCTGGCTCACAGGTTCACCGAACATCAACCGGAAGTTCTGGAGCTGGAAGCAATCATCATACTAAAAGAGAGGGAGCAAGTAGCAAGTAGCAAGTAGCAAGTAGCAAGTAGCAAGCAGGCCTGCCCGAGTACCCGAGTGCCAGGTGGACGAAAGCAGCCCGGAAAACCCTGTGTG
>CAYSUX010000224.1:0-4782 GCA_964434315.1 uncultured archaeon | reverse complement strand
CCAGGTCACAATTGCCACTGGCTGGCTCCACCTCGATGAACATCGTCATATTATTATTGCTTGTGTCGTCATCATCGTACTCGATGGCGACAGTGAGGTTGAAATCACCCACATCACCAGCGGTCCAATCCAGGGTACCGGTGCCGGATGAATCGGAATCCATCTGAACGGCATCGACCCGGTCCTCCTCGACGGCGCCGGTGCCATCGTCGACCATCAAGGTCACATTGGCAGTGGCGTCCGCGTCACCGGTGTTGGACCAATCATAGGTGAAGGTGATATCATCACCGGTCCGGACCGCTTGTTCGGGATCTATGTAGAACGCGGTCGGTCTGAGTTCAGGCCCGGGATCGGCCATCGCGGGAGTGGCAAAGACCACCATACCGGTAAGAACGAGCAGGGCGGTTATTGTCAAAGCAAATCTTCTTGAAGTTGTGTCCTTGGAGCTCACGGCCATTAGGAACCCACCTGAAAAGTAATAACTGCCGTCGTTTAATAAGGTTTATCGTACAAAGTCGGATTCTCGACGGATTTAAAAAAGGAATATAAGGACCGGACATGAACTCGGTCACGACATAATTGATGCTGTGAGATCACCGGAAAACGAGTGCTCGCCTACCACGGATCTGATTTCGGTTGGCCAGCCTGCCAGACCTTACCTCCACCCTCAAACCCTGCCATTGCCCTCGATGGCCTGGATGGTTGCTATTGTGGGACCCCTCTTGGTTTCGGGTTGCCGGTCCCGGAAACGCTTCAGGGATGATAATGCGGTCTGGTCGCCCAGATGTCCCAACAGGTCCAGGATCGTCCTCTGACCCTGAGCAGTGGTCTGGGGCAGGAGTTCCAACAAGAAGGGTTGGCATCGGGAGGCGCCGATGGTGGTGATGGCATGCTCGACCCGGGAGCCGAGCCAGGGGGAGGGGTCCTGGGCCAGACGCTGGACCATGGGAACGACCGCCCGGGGTTCGTCCAGCTCGGCCAGGGAGCTGACCGACCATCGAACTACTTCCATTTCCGGGTCGCTGAGCATCTCGATCAGTGGCGCATAGGCCTCTATAGCACCGATCCTGGCCAGTGCCCAGGCCGCATTGAACCTGACCGCTGGTTCCTGATGTTTGAGCAGGTCCAGTAGCCCATCGACGTTGGAGCTGGCCTCCAGGTCCGGGATCTCTTTCAATATCTTGTGCGTGGCATTCACGACCATGGCGTTCCCCATTCCATACAAAACAGTTCATTTGCGTTAAACATTTTGTAGCGCCAAATGCTACAAACAATATTGTGGAGCCTCGGTCCCGGGTTCGACATTTATATAGTTAGGGGGGGCTGAGCCTTCATGGCCCGGCGAAGGCGGATGCCACCACCACCCAAGGACGAGACCGAGCAGAAGCTATGTGATGTGCTCAACTGCAAAGAGGACAAACAGCGGTCGATGCCCAAGAAGAAGATGTCCGAGGCTGTTCCCAGCATGAAATGGCGCAAGGACCTTGGTTCAGCCCGAAGGGTACAGTTGTGCAAGAACCATTACCGGGAATACCGCAAGGCCACCAAGGAAGCTCGCAAGCTCGAGACACTGGGCCGCGGGTGATCGAACTGGAGGGCTCTGATGGCTAGCCCGATCTTAACGATACTCTTCAACGAGATTCGCATCGCGGGGCGAAGTCTGAAGGTCCAGTTCGAAAAACACCCCACCATGATGGCCTTCTTCATCCTGACAACCCTGTTCTTCACCTCGATCATTGTCAAGCTCTTCAACTGGGCCATCGAAGATGGGGAGGTGGAGATGGGATCGGACGCCATGAGCCCCGAGACAGATCTGCTCCTGCTCTTCGTGGTGATGCTCTTTCGGGCGGCGGCCACGACCCAGCGCCGGGTGATCCGCAATCCCGCCATATCGTTCTACAGGGGTCAACCGATGCGGGACAGTCATCTGCTCTGGGCCATGACCCTGTATGTCATGATATCCATCCTGGGTCTGATGGCGGTGGCCTTCGGTTTCCTTTTCGCGGCCTTTGCCATAACCCAGATCTTTCCGATCGTGCCCGGGCTGTTCATCCCCCAGATCCTGCTGGGGATGTTGTTGGCCCCCTTGCTGGGTTTTCTCATCGGATTACTGGCCAGCCTGCAGCCGTTGGGTCGCAAGATGAGCTACCTGGCCGGGATCTCGTTCCTGATGGCTCTGACCCTGGTGGCCATCAACATGGGGGTCGCCGAGCCCGGGTTCGCCATAACCCTGCTGCTGCTGGTACTCCTGCTGGTGGTGATGGTCCTGCCCTTCACACCCCCGTTGCTGGCAGAGGTCCTGGAGACTCACACCGAGTCCGGCGTCATCCATGATCCCGAGACGACCACCCATGCCTGGTTGAGCTGGCTCTCCCGGCTTCTGGACTGGCAGGTCTATGTGGTGGCCCGCAAGGAGATACTGAACGCCATGCGGCAGCGGGATGTCATCTCGGCCGCCCTGACCTCCATCACCATCGGGATACTGCTGGTCGTCCTGTACAAACTGCCCCAATTCGAGATGGGGGACCTGGACGATAAGCTCTTGCTGCCCATCTTCCTGGCCATGTCCCTGTTCCTGGCGGCGTTGCTCCACTGCGCCATGTTGGGGTCCGCGGGCATCGGCTCGGAGGGCAAGCGGCTCTGGATGCTCAAGTCACTGCCGGTGAAGGCCCGGCTGGTGATGAAGGGCAAGGGTGTGGCGCTGGTCTTCCTCTCCATCCCCTCCATGCTCATCATCTGGTTGCCCCTGCCCCTGCTGGCGGGTTTCCCCTGGGCTGTGATCATCTTCTTCGGTCTGATCTCCATCATCCTGGTGTTGTCGCTGACGGGGCTGGGTCTCTACATGGGCGCGGTCTTCGCCAACTTCGACGAGGCCAACCATGGCCAGCCCGACTTCATGGCCCAGTTCATGATAATGACCTTCGCTTCGATAATCTCCCTGCTGCTCCTGGTCCTGCCGGCGACCATCATGCTGGCCGACCGGGAGGGGGACGGTGAGGGTTACTTCGGACTCATGACCACAGGATTGATGGTGGTGGTCTCCTATGCCATCTACCGGGCATTTCTGGGAGGCGCGGCCCGGACCTACCGGGGCATCGATATCGAATCCTACGGGTGAGCGAACGAAAGGAGCGGATGCCTGTTACCGTTCCTCTGTTACCGTTCCTCTGTTACCGTTCCCCTGTTACCGTTCCCCTGTTGCCGGAATCCGCTCTAGCTCACATCCAACCTCGCCACCAGATGGGTGACCCCGGGAGCGTAGGATTTGACTTTGGCCGCCTGGAGGTTCGTGAGTCGACGACCCGCCCGGGCAACGACGCGGCTCAGCTCATCGACCAGGCTGGCCGGAGGTTCCAGAGCCCTCCACTGGGAGCGCCGGGAACGCCCGAGCCGGCTATTGGGATATGACTCGTGGTAGATCAGAACCCCTCCGGACCCGCCCAAGAGCTTCAGGGCATGGGGTAGGAAGGCGGCGGTACCGCCCAGGTAACCCAGGTGGACCATCCCGGTCCCGTCCGGTGGCAAGGGTGACCCGGAATGGCCGGGAGGCGGCAGATCACGACAATCCCCGAGACGGGATGTCACATTGGTGATACGGTTCAGGGCGAGGTTCTGGTTCAGGTAGGCAAAGGCATCGGGGTTCTTCTCTATCGCCACGACCTCGGCATCGGGATATTCCCGGGCCAGGGGTAGGGCGAAGTAGCCCACACCGGCGAACATGTCCACGATGGTCGCGGGAGGCGGGTCGAGCCGGTAAAGGGCGGCCACCCGCTCATCCCCGGTCTCACCCGTCCCGGCCCGCCAGCCCACGTTGCCGGGAGACCACATCACCCGGGCAACATCCAGGCGGTAGCGCAGACCATGCTCGTGGACCTCGGTCTCGGTGACATTGCCATGGAACAGTCGCAGCCGGGGCTGACGCAGCTCGCCATGGACCCCGTCCACCTGCCCGACGGTGGCCACTCCCAGGGCTTTGGCATAGGCGTTGCCGACCTTGGGCTCCCAACCCGTCAGTTCCGACGGTAAGCGGATCAGGGCCACGTGGCCAAGTCGCGTCCAGCGTCGAGGAAGCATTTCCAGCAACACCTCCGGCATGCCTATGTTTCGCATATGCTCCAGGACCTGCTGGTAGGGTGCCCGGCGGCGGCGACTCGACTGCTTGCCGGCATCGTCTATCAGGTCTATCGGGTCTATCGGGTCTATCGGGTCTATCGGGCTTGCCGGGTCTGCCGGCCCGGTCTGGCCGTGTACCTCTCCGGTTTGCCGGCCTGACCCGCCCACGCGGCCGGCCTGTCCGTCATCCCGGCTCTCCCGGCCCGCCTTGCCTGCCTTGCCTGCCTTGCCTGCCTTGCCCGCCGCGACACCATGCCATGTCTGTCTGTTCAACCTGTCAGCCCCGGTCGTTTCGCCTGCCCTGGAGGTCCTGGCATGTACCTTCAAGCCACAAGGCTTTAGATATGGCTTGCCCTGGCGGGTGCATCCGACCTGAAGGCTGGTACTCTTTTTGGGCCTGTAGCTTAGCTTGGTTGGAGCACCCGGCTGATAACCGGGAGGTCGCCGGTTCAAATCCGGCTAGGCCCATTACCTTCTGCACAGCAGAAGGTAATGGGCCGGGAGTTTCGAGATACGAGGAAGGTATCTCAAAACACCACATCCATTTTGACCTGGGAAATGTTCTGGATGTTTCGAGATACGAGGAGGGTATCTCAAAACACCACGTCCATTTCGACCTGGGAAATGTTCTGGATGTTTCGAGATTCGATATGGGAATCTCAAAACACC
>CAYSUX010000223.1:0-4785 GCA_964434315.1 uncultured archaeon | reverse complement strand
CCCTTTCGAGCGGCTTCAACCTGCCCAGGCATAGATCGACTGGCTTCGGGTATCTCACTGTTGACTCTAGGCGAGCGCACCTCGTCCCTCACAGCCCGAAGGCTGCTGCGGACCGTCGGTTTCCCTCGGGCTTCGCGGTTTCCCGCTTAACCTCGCCAACAACAAGAACTCCATGGGCCAATTTTCGAATCGGAAGATATGACAACGGTCAGCGGTGGTGAGCCGCGTCCTTCCTCCTTTGCCATATCAGTCTGTAACCACCTGATTTCAGGGTCTTTCTCGTCTCCCGCTAGGGGTGCTTTACAACTTTCACTCACGCTACTATTGCGCTATCGGTCTCGGATCGTATTTAGGGTTGGAAGTTAATGCCTCCCATCTTCGAGCGCGATTTCCAACGCACCCTACTCTTGGGTCCCAAAAATCTCCACGTTCGGTTCCTCCTACGGGACTGTCACCCTCTTTGGTGGTCCGTTCCAGGAACACTATCGGATTCCCGAACAGCGGAGTATAAGGGCCATCCACATGTCCTGCGACTTTCATCACAGGATTCGGTTTGCCCTGTGGGGTGTTCGATCGCCTTTACTAACCCCATCTCGTTTGATTTCTTTTCCTGCGGGTACTAAGATGTTTCAATTCCCCGCGTTCCCCATCCGTAAAGGATTGGATCGGCTTTCACCGACCCGGGATGTCCCATTCGGCAATCTCCGGATCTAAGGCTCCATGCACCTCCCCGGAGTAATATCGCAGCTTGGCACGACCTTCTTCGGCGTCCGAGCCTAGTCATCCATCAGGCGGCGTAGCAGCTACTAACCATTAGGCTCTGCAAGCGTCCGGATTGCGTTTGATCAGACGTTCATAGGCTTAGTATGACCCCGGAGTGTCCTCGGGGTCTCTTCACTGGCGTAGCGAAGATATGCCTCTGCCACTTCCCCGCCCACCCCAGATGGCCGGGTGCACAAATACCAACGCAGCCCATAGGCTACTGTGAATTGGCTACATTCCAAAGGGTGGGGAGTATATGAAACTTGTGGCTAACAAGCTCACTTGTCGGCATTTGGAAAATGGTCTTGGGAACCCGATCTCCGGCGCTTCAGCCCCCGATCCTACCCTGGGTGCCGCAGTGGGGACAGGCCACGACGGCCATCGGATCAACGACCTGGAACTGGCCCGAGCAGTTGGGGCAGTTGACCACCGTCGCGGCGGGGGGCTGGGTCGTCGGTGGCGGTGGGGTGTAGGTTGCCGGAGGCCGGTAATTGGCATAGGGGTCATAGACCGGCTGTTGTTGTGGGGGATAATAGGCCGCGTAATCAGGCTGCTGGGGTTGGTATTGGCCTGCCTGGGCCTGGTATTGGGCCTGGACCGGTTGCTGGTAGGAGCCGTAGGCCAACTGCTGGGGTGAGGCGGCCGCCGCGGCCTGGGATTCGGCAGTCATCTGCGAATCCTTGCGGTGGTGGATGACGAAACGTCCCGAGGCGGCTACGGCCACCACGACCGCGACCATCACCAGGGCCAGCATCCAGGGGAAGGGGTCTTCCTCATCGGTCAGGGGAAAGCCCCCTTTGGCCGGGTCGGCGGTATCCGCCTTGGCGTTCATCTGGGCCATGGCCTGGGTGGTGGTAACTGGATCGATCGCGTATTCCTGTTCATCACCATTGGGATCGGTCACGATCATGTCCATCTTCAGGGTACGGCCGTCGGTGCCCACATACTGGGTGGTCTGGGGATCGTCGTCATATTCGTCGTATTCGTCGTATCCCCGGGCTCCGAGCTCCTCGGCGTCCAACATCTCGTACTCCATCACCGGAACCACGCTGCCATCGGGCATGGTGACCTGGGTCATGTCACCGGTGGAGAACCGGTAGGTCATGGGTTCGCTGGTCACCGGGTTGAAGACGAAACGGTCGTCGACGATGGTGACGTTCTCGAATAACTCCTCCAGCTCATCATCCTCGTAGGGGTCGAACTGGGTGGGTATCATCCAGTTAGATGGGACATGAAGGGGGAAGATATCGTCCCAATCATGGACCCGTTTGGTCGATCCCATCTCGGCCAGACCCTCGTTGAGGCTCTCCATTACCAGATCCAGTTCACCGTCGGAGATGATGCTGGGCCGGGTCATGTCCATGTCGCCGTAAAGATATCCGGTGACCGTGGAGGTGGCGGTGTCCTCCCAACTGTCATTGGGTGTAAGGGGGAAGTTGAAGACCCGCAGGGCCGGCTCGAAGAGGATATTGAGACCGGCGGTGATGCTGGCCGAGGCCTTGGTGTTCATGTCATAGTACTTGATGGTCATGGTCTCGTCATAGCTATCGCCGGAGAAGTCGTAATCGATGTAGGGCAGGTTGTGGCCCTTGGCCGCCTCACGCCAACCGAGCATTATCTCGGTGTCGACCTGTTGCAGTTCCCAGTCATCACGAGTGAAGGACTGGGTGGTCTTGACCCGTAGGACCAGGTTCGAACTCTGTTGGTAGTCCATCTCGATCCAGCTCATGCGAGGTTCATTGCCATTTTCGCCATAGGTTCCGGCTTTGGGCAATTGGGCCTCCAGGGCGATGTTGAAATGAGTATGGATATAGGCGGCCGATTCGGTGGTGATCGTGTAGAATTCGGGATGAGTCGGCTCGGCAACCTCGCCGGTGTGATAGAAGCCTACGACCCCCTTCATTCCCAGGTCCACATCCCTGAACCCGCTCTCCCGGCTCAGGTTGTCCTCGAACTCGGATATGAGGTGACCCATATCCTCAAAGAGATCGACCTCGGAACCGATGGCCCAGGTATCTCCGAAATGCCAGGGTGTCGGGTTCGAACCGCTTCCGGCAACGTTCGGAATGAATATCATAGATGGTACCAGCATCAGGCTGGCCAGGCTCAACGCGCATATTGCTACTGCCCACTTTCGCATGGGGAATCCCTCGATAGATAGGGTATATGATCGGTTCTATATATTGATTGTGGGTGTATTGATTGTGGGTGGGCCGAAAGGTTGAAAATACACCCTATGTGCTTCCGAACACCCGGACAACCGCCGCGAAGCCCTCGGTATAGACATTCGGAACGGAAACCCGGAATGAAACAACACCCGGAATGAAACATTTATCATTTATCATATCTACTCAAGTTCCTTTTCAAGCCCTGGCAGGCCTTCTACGGGTCGTCTTTCAAAAACAAAGCTTTATGCTTAAAGCGGGCTGTCTCCACCTAGACATGAGCGCGATACCACCCTGGATGTTCTTTGGTCCACGCCTTTCCCATTATAATGAAACGAGCCCCGGGAGCCTGCTGGTAAGCCTGGTGGTACTGCTGGGGGGGATGGCCGGGGGATTGATGCTGGCGACCACCGCGGCCTCGCAGACCACGGTTGCTGTCAACTGGGATGATTTCATCGTGGACGAGAACGGGAACCGGCTGGACGACAGCCTGGAACCGGCGGCGGCGAGACCCGACAACCGGGCCACCTACGATATCGTGATGCGTTACACCGCATACCCCTCGGACAGGGACCTGGAGCGCCTGGCCGATATGGGCCTGGAGCCGGGCTACATATCCAGGGCCATCAACGCCCCTCTGATCGATGATGTCCCGGCCCATCGACTGCTGGATCTGGCCTCCCTGCCGGGCGTGGTCTATGTGGAGCCACAACCGGAACTCCATTTCACCATGGATGTGGCCTCAGCGACCCTCCTCGCCCGGGAATCGAGCAACTACTCCCCCAACACTGCCTGGGAGATGGGTTTCAAAGGAGAGGGTATCAACATCGCCATCATGGACTCCGGGGTCAACAACTTCTACGGCGGGGTCGGTCATGAATCGCTGGATGACATGGACGACGACCTGCTCACCTTCGACCCCAAACTCATCACCGGCGTCGATTGCCTGGTTGGGGTCTGCGTCCCCACGGACCCCGAGATGGGTGACAGCGGCCACGGCACCCATGTGGCCGGCATCGCCACCGGTACCGGCGGTCAGGGTGAGGATTCGGATTACCGGGGGGTGGCCCCGGATGCCCGGCTCATCGACATGCGGGTGGGGGCCGGCGCCAACATCAATATCATGGCGGTCTATGCCGGCTACGACTGGGTCATCGCCAATGTCGATACCGACTGGGAGTTCGACGGCCCGGCCAACGACGGTATCCATATCCTATCCCAATCCTTCGGAGGGGCGGGCGGCAATGGCCAGGACGCCCTGTCGCTGGCCATGAACGAGGTGGCCCAGGCCGGCGTCATCTGTGTCGTGGCCGCCGGCAATTCCGGCAGTGGCGGAATGGGCTCCCCGGCCGTGGCCGACCACGCCATCACCATTGCCAACATCAATGACAAGAACACCATCAACCGCAATGACGATTCCATCGCCGGCTCTTCCTCGCGAGGTCCCAGGGCCTCGGACGGAGACGCCGACCCCTACGACGAGATGAAGCCCGATGTGGCCGCTCCCGGTACCCAGATCATGGCCCCGGTGGCATGGTCCAAGATGGCCTATGTCAACATGGACGGCACATCCATGGCCACTCCGGCCGTGGCCGGAGTCCTGGCCCTCATCATCCAGGCCAATCCGGACCTCATGCCCACGGCAGCCATTGACTATGAATGGCCTCTCAAGCAGATACTTCACGATACCGCCCAGGATTACGGCAGCGCCACCTTCCCCTTGCTCTCGTCCAAGTTCGATGGCGCCTATGGCTGGGGCCAGGTGGACGCCTATGGCGCGCTCAACCGGGCCCTGAACCACAACACCACCTCAATGGGCGGGGACGATCTGGTCTACTCTCGCCAGGACGGCAGCGTT
>CAYSUX010000222.1:0-4801 GCA_964434315.1 uncultured archaeon | reverse complement strand
TGTAGGAGCGCTCCACATGTTCGAGGGCCTGGGTCTGCTTGATGAACCGGTCCATCTTGTAACGGTCACTGAACCTGGCCAGCAGGATGGAGTCCCAGTCACCGGTCACATCGTATATCCCGTAGACCGCCGACTCCCTGGCCACCCTGTCCTGGACCTCCATGAGCTTGCCCTTGGCGATACGCAGACCGATGACCGCCACCAATGGGAAGCCCGCCTGCTCCACGTTCACCTCGGGAATGAAACCGGTGATGACCCCGCCTTCCTCCAGACGTTTCAACCGGGCCGAGACAGTTCCCAGGGCTACATCCAGCTCTCCGGCGAGTTCACGCAGGGAAGCCCTTCCATTCTCGTTCAGGGCTCTGATGAGGGCCCTGTCGGTGGTGTCCAGATGGTATGGTTCGACATGTCCATCGGGTTCTGAACGTTCATCCAGTTGTTTTATCATCTGGCTGTTCATATGTTCAAATATTATAAATCTTTCTATGGGAATAGTACAATCATTTCGAAACATTTTAATAACAAGTCATTGTGGCCGTTCAGGTCCGGTCCGTTCTTACGTCCGGGATGTCATCCATGCCAGAGACAACATTTCCAGAACCAAACCCGGAGTCAGAGTCAGAGTCGGAACCCGGATCAGGGTCAAAGCCATGGTCAGGGTCAAAACCATGGTCGGAGCTAAGGTCAGAGTCAGGGTCAAAGCCAGGCTGTGGGAATCGTGATTTCCAACGCTATTCTCTTTTGGTCCGTGAGATCCGGAACCTCTCCCATCTGCCGCCTCGTTTCAAGGTCAAGGTCAAACGATTCTCGTTGGCCATGTTTCTGTTCAAGGAGCTCATCAAGCACCAGCACAGTCCCCATTTCAGGGAGGTCGTCACCTCCCGACCCTGCATCTTCGGCACCTTCGGCAGCCCTGTGGGCGGCTTCTTCCCCTTGCCCGAGAACTGCGTGGGTTGCCTGCGCTGTACCACCGAACATCCCGATATGGTCACGGTCATCCGCAATCCCGAGCGCGAGCGATGGGGTGACTCGTTCCTGACCCCCGCCCTGGTCGATACCATCATCCATGAATCATCATCCGGAGCCGTACCGGTGAAGGGCCAGGGTTACCGGGGGCCCATGGGAGGGCCGGGCTGGGACGGCATGTGGACCGATATGTCCGAGATCGTCAGGCCCACCCGGGATGGCATCCACGGTCGTGAGTTCATCTCCACCCTCATCGACATCGGTCCCAGGAGTAGCCATGTGGCCTTCGACGAGCAGGGACGACTGGAGGATTCGCCTCCACCCCATCTTTCCATCCCCTTACCCATCCTGTTCGATAGGCCGCCGGCCACTGTCAGGTCACGGGTGGTCAGCGACTGTATATCCCGGGCGGCTCGCGAGGCCTCCACTCGGGCCATCTTCCCCTTGCCTCAGATCTTGGAGCAACAACTCACCGGTGATCATCTGGTACCACTGGTGGAACCGGGTCAGGAACCCTTGCTGTCTCGGCTGACATTCAGTCCCGGGTTCATCGAGCTCACCCGGTGGGACCAGGCTCTGGTCCATGGCCTTCGGGAGCGCTATCCCCGGGTCCTTCTGAGCCTGCGCCTGCCCTTCGAGCCCGGTTTCGAGGCGACGCTGTTGGACCATGTCGCCTCCGGAGTGGGCATATTCCATCTGGTGGCCGACTATCATGGCCGCAACAGCCAGGGTCGTTTCGTCCTGGACCTGGTGAGGGACTGTCACACCGCCCTGGTCAGGGCCGGCCTCAGGGACACGGTCACCCTGCTGGGCAGCGGTGGGATCGTCGCCGCTGAACATGTGCCCAAGGCCATCATCTGCGGTCTGGACGGCGTGGCCCTGAACACGCCTGTGATGGCCGCTCTCCAGGCGCCTCCGATGGGCGAATGTGTTGACCCCCTGACCAGCTGCTACAGGGTCCACAGGTTCAAGGTCGACTGGGGAGTCCAGCGTCTGGTCAACCTGCTGGCCTCCTGGCGCGACCAGTTGCTGGAGATAATGGGGGCCATGGGCCTGCGTGAGGTACGACGATTGCGAGGGGAGATGGGTCGAGCCATGTTCCAGGCCGACCTTGAAAAGGAGGCTTTCGGGGGGCTCGAAGGTTATGCCTGAATCGAGAGCGACCCGGTCCGGTCCGGATCCAGACTCAAACCCAAACCCGTGTCCTGATGGAACCGGTCCCACCCTGGAGCGGCTCAAGGCCCACAAGCATGCCCGTTTTCTGCGCCAGGGTCATCATACCTGGTCCCATAGGCCGGACGGCTCAACCCCTCCCGCCCTGGGTGACTTTCGCTGGACCGACCAGCTCATCCTTTCCACCTGGTACCAGGCTGAGCACGGCCGCCCGCCCGACAATGGCTGGAACTACCGTACCGGTGATTCGGGAGGTGGATTCGATGTCCTGGACTTCAAGTTCCTGCCCGAGTCCGGTTGGTCTCCAAACCCCGATTCCCTCGATACCTCCATTGAGCTCAATCGACGTTGTGATACCGATCCCAGGATAACCCTCGGCATACCCTGGTATGGTGGCGGAATGTCCTTTGGCTCGGTCAGCGAGCAGGTCATGCTCTCCCGGGTCCGCGTCGCCAAGCTGTGGCAGACCTTCTCCTGCACCGGCGAGGGAGGCTATCCCGATTCCATCGTCGAGTACAAGGATCACATGATCACCCAGGTCGCCACCGGCATGTTCGGTGTGCGTGAGCAGACCATCCAGTACGCTCCCATCATCGAGTTCAAGTATGCCCAGGGAGCCAAGCCGGGCCTGGGCGGCCATCTGCTGGGGGACAAGTCCACGGTCACGGTGGCCAAGATGCGCGAATCCGTACCCTGGGTCAGCCTCTTCTCCCCCTTCCCCTTCCACTCGGTCTACTCGGTGGAGGACCATCGCAAGCATATCGACTGGATCCGCGCCATCAATCCCAAGGCCCTGATATCGGTCAAGGTCTCCACTCCCACCGATATCGACATGGTGGCCGTGGGCTCCTACTACGCCGGAGCCCATATCCTCCAGATCGACGGGGCCTACGGCGGCACCGGCGCCGCTCCCGAGATCGCCAAGAAGAACATCGCCATGCCGGTGGAGTACGCCATCCCCAAGGTCCACCGACATCTGGAGAAGGAGGGCATCCGCGACGAGATCGTGGTCCTGGCAAGCGGCGGCATCCGTTCGGCCTACGATATCGCCAAGGCCGTGGCCCTGGGCGCCGATGGCTGTGTACTGGGCACCTCCGATCTGATGGCCCTGGGTTGTACCCGTTGTTCCAATTGTGAGCGGGGGCGGGGCTGTCCCCACGGTATCACCACCACCGACCCCGAGCTGTCATTGATGATCGACCCGGAGTGGGGGACCCGGCGTCTCTCCAATCTCTACCATTCGTACCAGCACCAACTAAGGGAGATCCTTTGCCGACTCGGTTTGAACAGCATACGTGAGCTAAGAGGGCGTTGTGACCTGCTATTCTATGACCGGGCGAAGGTGATGGCATGAACCGCCAGGCCTTTGTGACAAAAATTAACGACTCACGACGGAGATTGGCATCCGATTCTCCCGCCCCATCCACGAAAAAGGAGGCCGCCGAAGGTGGTTGTGGGGTCATCGGTCTGGCCTGCTCCGAGCCTGTGGCCGGCCGCCATTTGCTCTTGTCCCTGACCCAGATGCGCAACCGGGGCAACGGCAAGGGAGGGGGTATCGCCGCCGTGGGCCTGGTGCCCGAGCAATTCGAAGTGAGCCGCGAGATCCTGGACAATGACTACATGTTGATGGTGGCCTATCTGGATCCCGCCTCGATCCCCGAGGTGGAGGCAAGGTACATCAGGAACAGGTTCGAGATCCACAGGATACACCCCTTCTTACCCTCCCAGGATCTGCACCACATCGACGACACAAAGGCCCGGCCTCCGGTGGTCTACTGCTACTTCGTAAGGCCCAGAACCACTTCGTTGGAGCACTTTCGCAAGGACAATGACCTGGAGGGGGCTAAGCCCAGGGAGGTCGAGGACGAGTTCGTCTACCAGAACACGTACCGGCTGAACCGGAAGTTCTATGCCGATGAGCGATACCAGGCCTTTGTCCTCTCCCATGGCAAGAACCAGATCGTGCTCAAGATGGTGGGCTATGGCGACGATGTGGTCCGCCACTACCGGCTGGAGGATATCAAGGCCCATGTCTATCGGTCACCACCGCTACCCGACCAAGGGCAAGGTCTGGCATCCCGGCGGCGCCCACCCGTTCATCGGACTCAACGAGGCCCTGGTCCACAACGGCGATTTCGCCAACTATGCCTCGGTAGCCGAGTATCTCTCCCAGCGCAGTATCTATCCCATGTTCCAGACCGACACCGAGGTCTCGGCTCTGGTCTTCGATTTGCACCATCGCACCTACGGCTATCCCCTGGAATATGTGATGGAATCCCTGGCACCCACCACCGAACGTGATTTCACCCTGCTGCCGCCCTGGAAGCAAGAGATCTATGCCCAGCTCCAGCGGACCCACATCCACGGCTCGCCCGATGGCCCCTGGTTCTTCCTCATCGCCCAGGCCGACCGGGAGGGCGATTACCGGCTCATCGGCATCACCGACACCTCCATGCTGCGCCCCCAGGTCTTCGCCTTGCAGGAGGGGGAGGTCTCCATCGGCTTTGCCGCCTCGGAAAAGCAGGGCATCGACGCCGCCCTGGCCAGCCTGGCCGCCGAGGATAGTCGTTTCTGGTCCCGGGCCGACCGCTACTGGAACGCCCGGGGCGGCAGCCATACCGACGGCGGGGCCTTTCTCTTCGATGTCGTTCCCGGTGACGAC
>CAYSUX010000221.1:0-4810 GCA_964434315.1 uncultured archaeon | reverse complement strand
CACAGGCAATAATGATGAACCAACCCACGCAAAATACCAAGCGTCGCCCCGGACAAAATCCACGACCAAAACAACAGCCTCGCCCTACCGGAGACCGGAAAAGAGCCAAGCCACAGCTAGAGGAAAGCGAGAGTGTCCCCATCATCAGGGACGTGGGGCTGGCTTTCGGTGTCGTGGTGGTCATCTTCATCGCAGCCTATATCTACACTGACAACTGGCCCCCGGTGGTACTCATCGAATCGGGTTCCATGGAGCATGCCGACGATGACAGTACCATGCGGCTGGACGCCATCGATACCGGTGACCTGGTCCTGGTCAAGGCCGTGGACGACCGGGACGATATCACGACCTATCTTGCAGGGGAGAAGACCGATTACCAGACCTATGGTGATTACGGGGATGTCATCGTCTATGACAAGAACGGCCAGGGTGGCACCCCGGTCATCCATCGCGCCATGGCCTGGGTCGATGTCATCCCGGGAACCGGTGGTAGCGGGACCACCTACAGGATACCGGGTATGAACAAGACCTACTCGGCGGCGTTCGGCATCACGATACTCAAGATCGGGGCCGACGCGATCGGCAAGACCGACAGCAAACACGGCGAGCTGAAATGGTCCGGTTTCCTGACCAAGGGGGACTCCATCAGCAACCCCGACGCGGACCAGACCCCGGCCCTGAGCGACATCCACGGCGATCCGGTGCAACCGGTGAAGATGGAGTTCATCATGGGCAAGGCCCGGGGTGAGCTGCCCTGGATGGGGATGCTCAAACTCTGCCTGACCGGTCAACCCGGTTGTGATGGAGCCCCTTCGAGTCAGAAGACCATGATGTACACTGTCATCGGCCTCATCGTCGGCCTTCTGGTACTCCTGGCCGTCCTGCCCATGCTCTACTCCGCCCCGGAGGATGCCAACCAAGGTCGAAAGGATCCCAGGCCCCGCAAAAGCAGCAGATCTGCTCCCCATCTACGTCAGAGGTCCACAGGGCCGGGAAAAGCCGGACCGGGAAAGGGCCCTCCGGTTCACAGGCGCCCTCCCAGACGTCGTTAGATTGGATCAATTCGGAGGACCTTGCCGACAACTAGAGCAAACGGCTCTGGGCCATCTTGAACGTCGGGCTGTGAGGATCGCTTTCGGTGGACTCCAGGACCATGGTCATGAATGAATCCTCGCCGAGAATGGAGCGCATCTCCTGGGCGGAGATATCGATGTTGATGAAGCGGGTTCGACCGCCCCGACCCAGAGACACGACACGGGCGTTGATGATACCCAGCATGTCCAGCTCGGAGATGAGATCGGCCACCCGCCGCTGGGTCAGGATGTTGATGTCGAATTTCCGACACAGATTGCGGTAGGTGTTGTAGACATCCCCGGTGGTCTGCTGGGGCATATTGCCCTGGCTCTCGTTAAGGTAGATGGCCAGGAGCAGGGATTTCTGCTGAATGGGCAAAGCGGTGATGACCTTGCGCAGAGAGTCATACTCCATCATCGATTCAGCCTCGTCGACGAACCTCCTGGTAACATGGGTGGAGTCATTGCGCTCGGCCAGTTCACCGGCTATCCGCAGGAGGTCCAGGGCCTTGCGGGCGTCACCATGCTCCTGGGCCGCCCGGGAGGCGCAGTGGGCCAGGACCCCGTCGTTCAGCGCGTCCTTGATGAAGGCCGCCTCGGCCCTCTGTTTCAGGATGTCCCTGAGCTGGGGGGCCTTGTAGGGTGGGAAGGTCAGGGATTCCTCGCCCAGGCGCGACTTGACCCTGGGGTCCAGGAACTCGGCGAACTTGGTGTTGTTGGAGACACCGATGAGTGATACCTTGGCTTTGGTCAGCGACTCGTTGATGGTGGTCAGGTGATAGAGAACATCATCCCCGGATTTGTTGACCAGCCAATCGATCTCGTCAAGGACGATTATGGTGACCCCGCCGGCATCGTCTATCTTGGAGGTCAGGGCGGTGTAGACCTTCTCCAGGGGCCATCCGGTAAAGGGGATGGTGTCCTCCCAGTCGGTGGTGAACTCGTGGCTGATGTTGGCCAGGATGCCGTAGGCGGTGTTGACCTGTTTGCAGTTGATATAGACGAACTTCACCGGAACGATCTCGCGGCTTGCCTTCTCTCCCATCTGGATGCCCAGGTACTTGACCACGGCGGTCTTGCCGGTGCCGGTCTGGCCATAGATCAGGATATTTGAAGGCCGTGAGCCCAGGAAGGTCGCGTTCAGGATCAGGGCGATCTGGCGTATCTCCAGGTCCCGGTGGGGCAAGCGGGCCGGTATGTAGGTATGGGATAGCATCTCCCGGTCCCGAAATATCTGAACCTTTAGCTCCAGTTCATCAAAGATATTGGCTTTCATTTCGGTCTTGGTCTCGATGGATGCCACGCAGACTCCGCCTCGGTAAGTTCTAGACCGTCAGGTATTGACCACGACGGGACCTGGACCATGATGAAATCGCTACTTAACCTTTGGCGAAGAGGTTTGTCAGGCAAGTTCAAGTAATCGATTTCCAACACTTACGTCGTCATGAAAACCTGTGACGACCCGATCCGCTTCCACACGCAATAAAGGTGTTGGTGTTCCGGAGCCTTTGGGCTTTATAACTGGCTCGTCGCAACCCTTGCTGGAAATGAAATCTGGGTCTCGTGTCGGTCTGTAGCGGATTTTGGTCTGTGGATCAGCCCAGCAGCTCTTCCAGAACCGGTGTGCGACCGCCATATTCACGCAGGTCGCCGGCCTCGAGGCGCAGCCTGGCTCCGTCCAGCACCTGCCGGGCCCGCTCAAGGTTCTCGAAGCTGTTGCGTCCCTGGCGTCCGGCCCGTTCCAGGAGTTCCAGCGCCGCCTTCAGCGCGCGTCGGGTGGCTGCCAGGCCCTGTCCCTCATCCTTTGAACCGTCGGGCAACCAGGGTGTCAGATGGGCCAGCAGAAGGACCAGGGCGGCCACTCCCTCGGCCGGTGTCGGCACCACTCCCAGGCCATGGCATCTATCCAGGGTATCCATTTCCAGGCCGGCATGGGTTCCCGGGGGCAGGACCAGCAGGGCCAACTGGTTCGAGACCGAGGGTTCCAGGTATCTGTCGGCAACATTCCGGGCGGCCTGGCTAACCTGCTGCTGGAGAACCCGGATATCCGTCCTGTCGCCCATTCCGGCGGTCGCCCCCAGCAGTTTGGCGTCCACCGGTATCATGAGATCTTCTCCGAGAGTGAGCAGGAAATCCGGCCGGTTGCCATTGGTCAGAGTGGGTTGCCGTTGCCAGTAGCGCCTGGGCAGGCTGGTCAGGATCAGTTCCAGGCGTTCTTCTCCCAATCGTCCCTGTTCAGATGGTTTGGCAGAGAATAGTGCCACCATCCGTTCTAGTTTCTCGGCCAGGGGTTCCACCTGGAGTCGGTTCGAAACCTCACTCTCCCGGGCCTGTTCAAGCTCATCCGACAATCGCCGGTTCTCTCTGAGCATGGACCTCACCAGGAACAGCAGGGCTGATAGCAGACCCACCAGACCCAGAAGGGTCAAAACGAGCGCATCCACATATGGCCATAGACGAGCGATATATAAAAGATGAGCGTGCTGAACCTGGTCAGCGGTTAACCTACCCATCCATGGGCCTGCCAGTTAGATGTACGGTGAAGGCTTTAGACCACAGGCCACTGGTCCGTCGTGACCGGGACCGGAACCTACCAGTTGCTGCATGCCCTGGCCGAGGCCGGAGTGATGCCCACCCCTGCCGCCCTGCGGTTGATAGAGGGCCAGCCCGAGCCGACAAGGGTCATCGAGCTCCTGTTGAGGGAGTGGGACCAACGGAAGGTCTTCTGTGATATCGGTGATATCGAGGAGGTACTGGAAGGTTTGGAGATGCTGGAGGCGCAGGAGAATCTGGACCGCCCACCCATTCCCTCGGAACCGGTGTCCGGGGACGTGGTGAGCCTGCCGGAGCCATCCGTGGCCCCGGACCCGGGCCCAGCCTTGGACCCCGCCTCGGACCCGAGCCCGATCGACAAGACCGTTCCCGGGAAAAGGGAAAGCACCGGGATACAAAAAAACCACGGGGTCGAAATACCGCCGGTCCAGGTGATCGAGAACAGCGGCGAGGCTCCGGTCAGTGGTATCGCCGTCGAGGACTTCGCCAGTTATTTCATGGATCGCTTCCGCTCCCTGTCCCAGCTAATACGCCGGCGGGCAGCCATGCGGGAAGCCCGGTATATCGACCGTCTGGACCAGGGAACCAGGGGGGCCGAGGTGAAGCTGATAGCCATGGTCAGCCAGGTGAACCAGACCGCCAAGGGTGGGCTCAGGGTCAAACTGGAGGACACCAGCGGCTCCATCCTGGCCACGAGCTACGATGACCCCAGCATGGTCGGTAGCAATCTTTTGGTGGACGAGGTGGTGGGCATCGTTGGTAACTATCAACGCCGGAACCATCAGTTGAAGATGAAGGAGGTCTACCGGCCCAGCCTGGAACGTAGCACTCCCTCTCATGGGAAGGTTCCCCCCATCACGGCGGCCTTCATCTCCGACATACACCTGGGCTCGAAGACCTTCCTGGAGGATGCCTGGGAGCGGTTCATGGCCTGGGCGAGGGGCGAGGGCGGACCAGAGAGCGAGCTGGCCGGGCGACTGGGCTATCTCATCTGCGCCGGCGACATGGTGGACGGCATCGACGCTTACCCTGACCAGGAGAATGACCTGCTAATCACCGACTACATCGAGCAGTACCGGACCCTGGCCCGCTCCATGGCGACCCTGCCGAACCACCTGCAAATCGTCCTTTTCCCCGGCAACCATGACACGGTAAGGATAATGGAACCCCAGCCGGCCTTGCCG
>CAYSUX010000220.1:0-4826 GCA_964434315.1 uncultured archaeon | reverse complement strand
AATGACGCCACCGGCGGCGAGCTCTACACCAGTTCATCGGGAGACTGGGTGCGCTACAAGGCCTATTTCCGGTCGGCACCCACGGGTGACACCCCCCAGCTGCACGATGTATCGCTAAGCTGGCGCGAGTCGGATGTGCCATCCGTGAATCTTCTATGGCCCAACGGCGGCGAGAATCTCATGCACTCCGAGAGCTACGCCGTCACCTGGTCCGCTACCGGGGATCTATCGGGCAGCACCCCGGTGGCGCTGCATTACAGTCTGAACGCCGGGAGTACCTGGACCGAGATGACCTCCGGCACGGCCAACGACGGCCACTACCTCTGGGCCGTGCCCTCCAACGAGAATATCGAGCGGGCGTTGGTGCGAATCACGGTCACGGGCCTGGACGGCTCCAGCTACTACGACACCAGCGACGGCACATTCTCCATCGACCCGCCCGAGTTCTGGGAGGATAACGACGAGCCGGACACCGTCGCGCCGCAGGTCGCGCTCGGCGAGCTGCCGGCCACGGTCGAGGCCGGGCAGCCGCTCGCAATCCGCGCCACCGCCGGCGACGACATCGGCGTGACGGCGGTGGCGCTGCGCTACCGGCTGGGCGACGGCCCCGAGCGGAGCGTCGCCATGGAGCCGCAAGGCGGCGGGGAGTGGGCCGTGACCATCTCGCCCGGCTCCCAGGCCGGAACCCTGTGGCTTGTGGCCGTGGCCGGCGACGGCATGAATACGGCGGAGTCCCAACAGGGCTCGGTGGAGGTGGCGGCGGCTGATGTTTCAAGCGCGGCCGCGTCGGGCGGCGGTGTCGGTTTGGGCGTCCTAATGGCTATCATTGCTCTTGCGGCGTTGGGTGTGAGCCTCTTCTTCCAGCTTCGCTCAAAACGGCAATGACTATCGCAACCTTGGAGTTGGTTAAATGAGAAATAACCGTAAGAGGAGGCCTGTGTCTTGAGCGACCAACCAGACTTTTTCGAGCCTTCGACTCAAACACCACTCGAAGGTTCAATATCCGTAGGCCTCAGCGATGGCAACGGTGTTGGGAATATCGATTCCCAACTCCCAGCCAGCTCTGCTGGCGCAGGCTTAACCAATGGCAACGGGTTGACAAATGGAAATGGTTTGACGAATGGAAACGGATTGACCAATGGAAACGGCCTCACGAATGGCAACGGACTGACCAACGGCAATGGCCTCACGAATGGCAACGGACTGACCAACGGCAGCGGCCTGTCGGGTAGCCATGGTGGACTGAGTGGCTTCCGGCAGTTGCCCGATCGTCGAATGATGGCCATCGCCAGCGTGGCGGTCGTGTTGTTACTTGTGGGTACCAGCCTGCTGCTCATCCTCCGGACCGGTGACGATTCCGACCGGGTCCGCATCGATGGTAAATTCGACGACTGGGAAGGGGCCGTCATCCACCACGACGACCGTTACGATCAGACCCGAAATCCCAATGTCAATATTCTGGAGGCGGCCCTGATCCAGGATTCCCTATATCTGTCGTTCTATCTGGCAGTGGCGGCTGATGAGGGGCTCTTTACCGGGGCCTCGGGAGCCACCGCCCGGATCTTTCTGGACACCGACAGTGAAAGTGACACCGGCTATCTGGCCGGAGGGCTCGGTGCCGACTATCTTCTCGAGGTTTACGGCAAGCAGGGTTTTATCATCACCTCGATGCTCTACGTTTTCGAGACCGATCGTGATAGCGACGATTGGAACGGTTTTACGGCGCTTACCTCAATTTCGGCACGCGTCGGTGGGAATCAGTTGGAGACCCAGGTGCCTCTTTTCGATCTCAACCTCGAACCCGACGACCATGTGGGCGCTTTCTATCAGATCACCGATGAGTTCGGCCATTCCGATAGGCTCGGCTGGGCCATATCCAGCCATACCGGCAGCCTGGTGGCCAGCCTTATCGGTGTTGACCCTACCGAGGCGCTACCGGCTGAGCCCGGCGTCGAGCTGGCCGTCCTGACCCTGGAGGCCCACGGGCAACCGGTCTATGTGGGCTCTGTCGATCTTCAGGTTAGCGGCACCGCCGACCCGGCCTATCTCGAAGGCCTGGTCCTCGAAGGGCCTGACGGCGCTCAAGGATTAGTGACTACAAGTAACGATGAACTGTACATTATCGTCGATATCACCATCCAGCCCGGCGAAAAGGTCCGCTGGATCATCAAGGCCGACCTGAGCGCTCCGGAGCTGTCCGGTACAACCCTCAGCCTGCGGCCTGCGGGCGTTATCGGCGACGGTCTGGCCCAGCAAAGCTGTACCAGTCCATGTGTCCGAGGCGCAAACGGCCTGGCCACCCTGGGTCCGGCCACAAAGGCGGCCTACATCGATCACGTGCCGACTGCCATAACCATCGACGGGGGCTTTGGCGACTGGACCGAGGCCCGGCTCTACACCGACAAGGCGGACACGGCCAATCCCGATATCGACCTGCAGGCCTATGGCGCGGTCCTCAACTCCGAGCGGCTGGCATTCTACGGCCGGGTGAACGGCGTCATCCTCCAGGGGGCACTGGCCCCGGCCAAGGCCCGCTCGGTGCCCGGCTCGGGAGGTGGGCAGTTGGATTTCCAACCGACGCCCGCACCCCAACAGCCCCTGGTGCCTTTGCGGGTATGCGATCGAACCCAGTTGTTCGTCGATAGCGATGGCGATCCGAATACCGGCTATTCGCCTGGCGGTTACTCCCTGGGGGCTGACCACATGGTGGAGGTGGCCGGGCGTTTCAACACCCTTCACTCCTCGATCCTCTACCGGTTCTCGGGCGATGTACCCTTTGTCTGGAAATGGCAGCCCATGCCCGATTTGGCCCAGGCGGTCCTGGGTCGTGCGGAGCTGGAAGGCGCCATGCCGTTGGATAACCTCGAGTTGGCCCCCGGCTTCTCGGTCACCCTGCGCACCGCCGACTGGAAAGACGACATGGATTGGGCCGATACCGAGCTGTACGCCGGCGGTGATGGTAATGGCAATGGCAATGGAGAGAACCTCGATGGCCCGGGCGGTCGGGGTGGCGGCCCCGACCTGAGCCTCGATCCCTTTGCGGTGGATGTGGGCGGTAGTATCTACCACTCCGATGACGGTGTTACCTGGACCGGCAAGACCAGTCCCGGTGCCGGTTATCGCTACGTGGATGTCGCCGCCGGCTCTAGAACCATCGCCGGCTATGTCTATGTGCTGCGCTCCGATGGCCGGGTCTATTACACCCAATCCGGTCCCGACGACTGGGCCCGGTACGGTTACGGTAGCTCCAACCCGATTCCCACCAGCGACGCCTATGTGGGCCTCGCCGCCGGCTCGGGATCGACCGCCGGCTATGTCTATGTGCTACGCAATGACGGGAAGGTCTATTACACCCAGTCCGGGCCGGACGATTGGGCCCGGTATGGCTATAATGGCGGCGATCAGATCCCCTCGGGTCATTATGTTGATATCGCCGCCGGCTCGGGATCGACTGCCGGCTATGTCTTTGTCCTGCGCAACGATGGCAATGTTTACTATACCCAATCGGGACCGGACGGGTGGGCTCAATACGGCTACGGAGCCACCAATCCCATCCCCGCCTCCACCGGCTATGTCTCGTTGGCCGCCGGCTCGGGAGGCGGCGCCGGTTATGTCTATGTGCTGCGCAACGATGGGAATGTCTATTACACCCAGTCCGGTCCCGACGATTGGGCCCGGTACGGCTACGGAGCGACCAATCCCATCCCCTCCAGTGAGGCCTACACGGACCTGGCAGTCGGCTCGGGCACGACCGCCGGCTATGCCTTTGTGCTGCGCAACGACGGTAAAGCCTACTACACTCAATCCGGCCCTGACGACTGGGCTCAGTACGGCTACGGAGCTACCAACCCGATCCCTTCCAGCGAGGCCTATATGTCCATCGCCGCGGGTTCGGGAACCACCTCGGGCTATGTCTATCAACTGCGCAACGACGGCAAGGTCTACTTTACTCAGTCAGGTCCCGACGACTGGGCCCGGTATGGCTATGGAATAACCAACCAGTTGAGCTATGCCCCGGCCCTGATCGATGTGGCCGATGACTCATCTGGAAGCTTTGCCCTATATGAGGATGGAACGGTGAGAAGATCGGCCGATACCGGTTCCTCCTGGTCAGATTTCGGGGATGCCGGTTCGGACACCTCCTGGGTGGGTCTGGCCGCCGCCGATGTCAGCTACCTTTTCGCCCTGGCCGCCGACGGTACCGTGATGCGCACCGCCACCGGTTCGGCCTCCTGGTCGGCCTGGGGTAATGTTGGTTCGGACACTTCCTGGGTGGGTCTGGCCGCCGATACCGGAGGCTACCTCTATGCCCTGGCCGCTGATGGCACAGTCAACTATGCGACCACCTCCAGTTCGACCTGGAGCAGCAAGGGCGACGCAGGCTCGGGTACCGCCTGGGTGGGTATCGGCGCCTACGGCGATTCCGGTTATGTCTACGTCATGACCAACCGGCGGGCGGTGGAACGGGCTCCGGTAGGCACAAGCAGCTCCTGGTCATCCTCCTGGGCCTCGGCCGCGTCCGGCCCGGCCTCCTGGGTGGGCCTGGGTGTCAATGGGAACTACCTCTTTGCCCTTCGTACCGATGGCCGAGTGGACCGGGCCAGTCTGGACGCCACTCCCACCTGGTCAGAGTCCCTTGGAGACGCGGGTTCGGACACGGCTTTCATGGATCTGGATGTGCCCATCCCCGAGTTCACCATGGCCATCATACCGATAGTTTCGGTCATCATGCTATATGGCTGGAACAACAGGAGGCGAAAAACGAGACGAACATCGTTGTAATCAATAAATCCTTGTACAGGATTAGGGTCTGCTATTCCTTCGAC
>CAYSUX010000219.1:0-4868 GCA_964434315.1 uncultured archaeon | reverse complement strand
GTTGTGGTATCGGCTTGTTTGTCCTGGTATGGCATGGTAAGGCCTGGTAAGGCATGGCAAGGCATGGCAAGGCATGGTAAGGCATGGCAAGGCATGGCAAGGCATGGTACCGCCCTGTTAGTCTCCTGGACCTTCGGAGTTTTTGGGTTTTAGGGAACTATGGATACTCGGTGGGATATCCAAACGGATACCCTTCAGGAAACACGAACCTTCCTTGACTCCTTGACTCCTTGACTCCTCGATCTCTTTGATATGGCTGGCTGGCTGGCTGGCTGGCTGGCCGCTGATTGAATAATATTGTGCCAAAGCCTCTTTGATAGAATCCTTATTAGTGCTCCGCAACTATAACCGGTACGACCATGGCCTCATACGACCTCCCGACCCACCTGCTCGAATTTGGTTTCGTCAACCTGCATCAGCTAGCCATCTGGGTCCGCAATCATCTTGACGTTCTCGACGACCATCAGCTCCGACTCAAGGACCTGACCCCGCGATTCCGTGAGGGTCTGGGTCTTACCGCCTCCCAGGCCACGGACCTGGTCAATGGTCTGGTCGATGCCGGCTATCTGGGGTCGACCACGGTCACCCACCGGGGCAGGCTGCTGGGATCGTGCCTGACGCTGTTGCCGGAGGAGCTTCGGAACTCTCTGACCAGGGCCATTGGGCCGACCAGTCCCGATGATCAGGTCTATGCTCTGAAGCTGAACTGAGCCATTTGGTTTTCAGACCCGGGCGATAAGCCCGGTATCAATACCTCAAACGAAAGAAACGAAAGGCCCGATGGCTAAGAGAATGAAGTTCTAGAGCAAAAAGACTGGAATGGAGGGGGGGCAGGAATGGAATAGGAGGGGCAGGAACCAAACGAAAACCCGTCAGATGATGAGGCGAGCTGTCACTACTTGCCTCGGCCCTCACGCGCCTTGGGGCGCAGGCTCTTGGAATTACACCTGCGGCACCGTTTGGCCCGCCAGGCGTTGCGGGCGTTGCATTGCATGCATATCTTCTTTTGGAAGAGCCGAGCTTCGGCTTCCGGAAAACGAGCCATCGTCTATGCCTCGAACGCCGCCACCTTGCAGGGCCTATATAAAGCATTTGTGTATTCGGTGTTCGGTGTTCGGTGCTTGGGACCTTCACGGAACCGGGGTGGGGTCATGGATTGGAAGTTCAAAGGCGTAACTTTTAATAACGATGAGAACACGTTAATACTGTGAAACCCAAACTTCGACAGGTCTTTCCCGCTCCCGAGCGACGCACTGGTTTCTTTCGGGACGAGGATAGCGATGAAGAAGAGATCCGGATCGAGGAACTGGTTCCCTGGACCGAGCTGATGGCCGAGCCCCTGGATGTTGAGCCACCACTGGAGGAACTGGACTGGGAGAACAATCTTCTGTCCCGGCTGGAGCCCTTCAAGGTCCAGCAGCTTTTCCTGATCTACAACGACGGTCGATTGATCAACCATGTCACCGGTGGCGGGAGGGAGAGTGTCGACAGGGAGATGTTCTCGTCCATGCTCACCGCCATTCAGGAGTATATGGGCGAGTCGATGCAATCTGAAGCCGGTGATTTTCTCGAGAGCCTGAAGATGGGGGATTTCAACCTCCATATCCAGACCGCCGACCTGATCTTCATTGTTGCGGTGGTGGACGGGGAGGCCCCCAGGAACTTCTCCAGCGAACTCAAGGATTTCGCCGTGGACCTGTACGACCAGTACCGGGAATCCCTGACCCAGTGGGACGGGGATGCCTCCGGTTTGGAGCAGGCCGAGGTCGACCTGAGAGAGTTCCTGGTGTTCTGGTCCCATTAGACCGAATATGTAATTACCGATACGCCGGAACACCCTGGAAATACCGGAACCCTTAATTAGCATTTTTAGAAGTTTAGACCATGGAGGCCCGAAGACGCCGGAGCAGGTTCTGCGCTTACCTGTTCACAGGACTGCTCTGTTGCCTGTTGGTGTTCGCCGGTACGGTCAGCGGCGCTTCCGACCCCACCGCCGCCCTGACCCTGACCATTGATGATATAGAGACCGGTGAGGTGAAGGTGGTCTTCGGTTGGCCCAAAGGCGCCAGCCCCCGGATAACCTATCAGGACTGGCAGGATTTTCGCACCAACATCGATGTCGACATCACCAATTCCAGCAACCTGGCCCAGGTCCATCTCCTGTGTGATCGACTGTCCAAAGAACCCACCGCGGCCAGGATGGCCGGTCTGATCCTGGCCCCCCAGGACTCGGGATTCAAGAGCGCCACAGCAACGACGATCGAGCTCTACAACGATAGACTGGAGATAACCATCGAATACACGCTGAACTCCACCACCGGGGTGGAGCTGCGTCCCCTGGCGTTCATCGACGATATCATGGGTGGTTCGTCGTTCGTCACCACCCTGGTCGTGACCGCTCCCAAGAAGGTCCACCTGGAGACCACTACATTCCTGCTCAACCATATCCGGACCCACAAGGGCGAGCGCATCGGGGGCAGCGCCAGCGGGATGTCCTATCTCGACACCCCCAAGGCGACCTACAATACCACGGTTCATACCCTGACCCTGGAACCGGTGGATGATAACTTCACGCCCACCAACCTTGCCGGGGCTCTGGTCCTGCTTGTGCTCATCACCCTGATCTTCATGATCAAGATGGGCAAGGAGGGCCTGGAAGGTCTGCTCTATGTCCTGATCGCCATCATCCTCTTCGTATTCGTTTCCATTCCCCATGTCAACTACATCTTCCTGGCCGTGGTCATCCTGGGGATAGTGCGGCAGATCCTGAAGTATCGTGTCTTCAAGCGTCATCGCAAGGTCAAGACCGAGGTCACCCATGATATGCTCTCGGCCCTCAAGGAGAAGCCTG
Organism: uncultured archaeon; assembly: GCA_964434315.1. Lineage (GTDB taxonomy): Archaea > Thermoplasmatota > Poseidoniia > MGIII > CAYLMJ01 > CAYLMJ01. The sequence goes on along the minus strand of CAYSUX010000219.1, from coordinate 2,017 downwards.
TCGGTGAGAAGAAGAAAACCGACGACCTGATGGAACTGAGCGGTTCGGGTAATATCCTGGCCCGGCTCTTCCCCTTCAAGATCAAGGAGCTCTTCATGATCTACAACGACGGGCGACTCATCTGCCACGCTACCCTGAAGGTCGGCGGTACGGTGGACAGCCAGATGGTATCGTCCATGCTCACCGCCATCCAGGATTTCATCTCCGACTCGTTCAAGACCGGCGAGGAGGAATCGCTGGAGAACATCAAGTATGGCAAGATCTACCTCTTCATCCAGCGCTGCGAGCATATCTATCTGGCGGCCGTGGTGGACGGCAACGCCCCGGACAGCTTCAGTAGTGAGCTGAACAAGCTGGTCCATGAGATCGAGGATGACTATCGCAGCCTGTTGAAGGACTGGAACGGCGACACGACCAAGCTCAGTCCCGCCAAGGCCGATATGGAAAAATTCATCCAGTACTGGTCCAAAAGCTAATAATAGTGGCAAGCCTTACTCACACCAGTAGTCGGAGGCAATCCTTTGACGGATATGGTCAAGAAAATCTGTATGCTGGGTAACCCGGCTGTTGGCAAGACGAGCCTTGTGGCGAATTACGTTTTCAATGTGTTCAAGGACACCTATCTGAGCACCATCGGTGCCAAGCCGACCAAGAAGCAGCTTCAGATGACCCACCCGGTCAATAACCTGCCGGTCAATCTGACTATGATCATCTGGGATATCGCGGGGCACAACACCTTCCAGGATATCCACAAGACCTATTACCGGGGAGCCGAGGGCGCGCTTATCGTCTGCGACGTGACCTCACGCGAGAGCCTCCAGGCGATCCCCAACTGGCTTACCACATTCTACGAGGTCGTGGGCGTCGTACCCGTGATACTGCTGGCCAACAAATCGGACCTGATGGACCAGGCCGTGATCACCGAGGACGATCTCAAGAAGGTGGCCAACGCCATCGAATCCCCCTATTTCTTCACCTCGGCCAAGACCGGCGACCATGTGGAGACATCGTTTTCCACCCTGGCCACCGACATACTCTCGATGCGGTAACTACCTGGTACCATACCTGGTCCGATATCCGATATCTTGAAAGGGCGAACAGGAAGCAGAGACAACGCACATCGAGGTTCCGCTCACACTCATATCGGGTGGAACTATCCGGGAACATCCGTTCGGCCTGTTCGGTAAACAGCCTATATGGAAACAAAACAGGGGATCTTTGGCCAGCGAGGAGGGTCAGGTCGTAGGGGACTGCTGGGAAATACAATGCTACTGGGTAACATCCTAGGCCCGGGCAGGCATCGAACCCTGACGGAACGGACCCACAAGGGCTATCAGGAACACCAGTTGGATCAACAGCACGATGTAGGTGGTTATCGGTGTCGCCGGATCGTCCTTGCCTGCCAGCCAGCTTGCGAGCATGGTACTACCGAGAAGGGGCAGGACATAGCCCAGGTAATTGAGCCGTTTCAGTCTGACCGCCGCCCGGCCCAGTAGCAGGAACCACCAGCGACCGAGAGCCCGGAACCCCTTGCCGGTGCGCCATCTGACGAAGAGGTAGGCGGGCAAGCTGATGACGATGAGCTGGATGACGAGGACCAGAAAGAAGATGGCGACAAAGGTCCCGATGATCAGCATGGGGACGATGAGACCGATAAAGCCCGGTATCTCGCCGGGTTGGACCTCCCGGTCCAGCAGGAAGCTTACGACCTTGCGGCCGGCCAGGGTATGGTTGAAAACATGCCTAAGGATCCCGGCGGTGATGATGGCACCGAGAAGGGCCACCGCCAGCAGGATGCCTGCCTGTCGCGTCTTCTCGGCCGCCAGGGCCTCCAGGGTGATGTGTGAGAAGAAGACCAGGTAGAATGGATAGAGGATCACCTCGGCGCTCAGGACCAGTAGCGGGAGGACCGAACTGCCCTCGCGGGCCTTGCCGGCGCCTTCCATCGCCTCGGCATATCCTACTTTTTTCCTCCCTTCGCCCGCCAGCTCACCGCTGCCTACCTTCCTCCCTTCAC
>CAYSUX010000218.1:0-4942 GCA_964434315.1 uncultured archaeon | reverse complement strand
GCGGTGAGGATCTCCTGGCCCTTGATGGTCAGCGAACGTTCCCGGATGTCGAGGAGATCTATCTTGCGTTCCACCCGATCGGCCCGATTCTCCTTCAGGGCGTATTTCCCGGGCTCTAACTGCCTGGTGAAGACGCCGTCCTCGTAGAGCAGCCCCGCAAAGGAGTGAGGCACTGTGAATTCGATACTGGCCATTGGCTTTCTCCATATGGAATGAGTGGCGGCCTACGCTGAGCTAAGCGTAGAACGGACAATTGGGGTACGAGTGCCCTGATCTCGTGGAAGAGGCGGCTAGCCCCAGGTCCGCTAACCCTCATCGGGCCGCCGAAGAGTCCAACTAGGAACAGGATATAAGTTTGACTGGTGGGGGCCCCAGGGTTGGTGGCCGAATACTGGTGGTACCTGTCGCCATCCCCCACCTAGGCGCCACCATCCCCTTGGCATGCCACCAGCCGCCAGCAATCAATCAGGGTACTTGCGGTGATAGTAGGAATGGGCCACTACGGGGATAATCAGGACCAGGATGATGGCGATGGCGGCCATGGCCAGGACCTGCAATATCGGGAGCCTGGGGGCGCGGGAGGCGAATTGCCCGGGGTTTCGGGATTGGGAGAGTTGTTGTGATTATGTAGAACTTTTATAGTAGGACATTACTTTTTTCAAAGGCAACTCATTAAAATAGTTTTGATAGATTTCGTATGATATTTGATCATAGGTCATTGAATGCGAAAATGGTTCATCGCTAATATTATAATTTAACCAATTAATAACTTGATGTTTGTGAATGTTTTTATCATTCCTCATCGCGAGGAACATACCATAGTATGCTGCTTCGATTAATTGTTGTTTAGTGAGATGCCCATTAGTTTCTTCTCTGAAATCATCCTCAATTTTGCTCATAAATTTATTTAATGCTACACCCGCCATATGATGTGCGAACGCGTAAATCACACCCTCTGCAACTTTTTCTGCTATCCACGTCAATGTAGCGGGATCAAGTACCATATTATCGATATCTTCAATCTTCAATCTATTTGTGATTATTCTCATCCGCAAAATTCCCTTAACTAATTAAATGAAAGCATTGATTGCTCAAGGCACCACCGTTGAATATGTTTTCTCCTTTGAATCCGCCGCAATGATCCTCTTACAAGATGAAGTAAATGAGTTGCTGATGAAGGACAGGTGTTTACAAGGTCCTTTGTCGTAGACCAATTCCAAACGCCTTCATCTGGATTCATGTCTGGGCTGTATGGTGGTAGATATTCAATATCGAGCCGTGTGATGTTCTCACTGTAAGCTTTTACCTTCTTAGCTCGGTGAGCCTTTAAATTATCCCAAATGACAATTACATTTCCATTAACCTGATATAATATCTGCCTTAAAAAATTTATGATTTCTTTAGATGAAATGGTTTGTCCAGGATATAACCGGAAATAGAGCTGGGTATTATATTCATTCTTTTGGTACTGTACTGCAAGACCACTTATTGCGCTTAGTTTATTCCAAGAACTCCCAGAAGAACGAATTTCAGGGATATGTCCTTTCTTTGCCCATGTTCTGTGTATTGTTGGGGTTAATGAATAACCAATCTCGTCGATAAATATAATGGTAGCACCATTTTTCAAGTTTTTTTTACCTGTTCCCACGTCGTTTCGATCCAATAATCCCTATCCGAATCGTTCTGTTCCATCGCTCGCTTCTTTGGTTTCCGTAGGCGGAAACCTAAGGAGCGTAGAAGCTTTGGAATGTGTTTGAAATGATACTCAACTCTGAAATTCTTTCGGATGACAGTAGCTACTCGTTTACCTGTCCATATGTCACTACTAAACCCAGATTTTAAAGCTCCTGCAACAAGAATCTCGGTCAATCGTGATAGTTGGACTTGGTCAAGTTTTATCGGCCTACCTGTAGCTTTATGTTCTCGAAGACCGTCTATACCTTCTAGATCCTTGGTTTTTAACCATTGAGTAACGGCTGCTCTCGACACGCCAAATTTTCGTGCAACATCAGCCTGCTTCATCCCATTTTGCAGATCTTTTATGGCAAGAAATCGTCTCTGCTCCATCTGCGCTCTGGTCAACCGGATATCATGTATGCCATCGCTGTACATGGGAATCAGTATGTAGATAGTAGTATATAAACGTTAAGTAATTAATGCGGAGAAGTATAATAAGTCTTTGCCCCAATCAACCCTCACCGCATGACCTTGCGGCCAAAGACCAGCACCGACAGGGCGATGGTGAAGGCGCCGGTGAAGGCCTCGATGGTTATGAGCAACTGGAAGTCGGGTTTGGGCGAGTAATCGCCATAACCCAGGGTGGTGAAGGTTACCACCGAGAAATAGAGGCACTCCCTGGCCGAGGGCTCGTAATTGTCGAAATCCGCGTCGTTACTTTTGCCCACGCCGTCGAAGGCATGAAAGAGTCCGGCAAAGAGCAGGATGATGAGCACAGCGTTGAGTATGAGCCGCTTGGGTCGCTCGCCATAGCCGCAGGAGATATTGAAGAAGCTGTTCCAGAAGAGCTCCCATTTGGCTGCCAGGCCATTCTGGAGCCTGTAGCGACTGTTCTTCATTCGCATCTCATGGATGTAGAACTCCCCGGCCTTGTTGTAGTCGCCCTCGTTGGTGTGGGTGTGCTTGAGTCGCCGGTAGGTCGATTCGGCCCTAAGCAGGGCCCGTATCCGGTCCTTGATGTTGGCAGCGGGGATCCGGTCGGCCTCCTCCTCCTCGCGGATGACGAAGCGAGGGTCGGCCACCGACAGTGTGTCCAGCAGTTTTTGCGTGAAGGTCCGGTCCGGCGCCACCGACCACCAGGAGTCGGAGAGGTAAGCGTTCTCCATCCGGGCCCCGGCGAATCGGACATGGTCCAGGGCCACCTGGCGAAATGACACGTTCTGGATGGCGGCGTCCTCGAAATCGGCGGTCTTGAGATCAGCGCGATCGAAGGAACCGCCCTTGTCGAAACTGACCGATCGGAAATTGCCATTGCCTTCGAATCGGACCTCCTCGAAGGAAGCCGGTTCGTGGAACACCACCTCCGATAGGTCGGCGTCCTGAAGGCACCGCAGTCCGTCGAAGACCGCTGTGGCCGCGAAACCGGCGCCATGTAGCCTCAACCGGCCATGGACGATGGCTCCCGAAAGATCAAAATGGCCCTTGAACCGGGCCCCGGACATCTCCAGGTCATCCTGGAAGGTGGCCTCGTTGAAGTAGACCTCGCAGGTGAACCGGGTGCGATCCCGCTTCTCTTTTGAGAATCGCGCCGGTCCGATAAAGGAGGCGCCCGAGAAATCCAGGTCATGCTCGATATGCCTGCCCACCAGATCCACATCCTTCAAGACAAACCCCGCGAAGTCCCCCTCGCCGATGACCAGCTTCTTGTTGAAACGCTGGGAACACTTGTCCCACAGTCCCTTCTCATCCTTCTCGTTGGCCGGCATATGGAAGAGGCAGTGGTTGGAGTCGGTCTCGGGGCTCCTGGTACAATCGGCATGGGCACAGACCGGCGGGAGGCTGGACGGCTCTTTGTGACCGGCTTTGGCCCCGGCTCCGGTCCCGGCTTTGACCCTGGGCTTTGCTTTGGACTTTGCCTTGGGTTTTTTGACCGCTTCGGGCTTGTCCTCGCTTCCGGAACGGTCGCCCCTCGGCGCGACCTGGAGCTTGACCGCTCCCTTTGCGGCCGCTGTCCCCTTCACTTTTTCCCCGGAATCCCGGTCCGGATCGGTCTTGGACCCGACGGTCGTGCCGGTCTTGCCTTCGGTTTCAGTCTCAGTGTCAGCGGTGACGGCGGTGGCGGTGGCGGTGGCGGCCCCACCTCTGGTTCCGGATGGGGTTTCGGTGTCGGCGTTAGCCTCGGTTCCAGTTTCGATGCCGGTTCCGGCCCTGGCTTTGTTCTCGTCGGCGTGGGTCATTGTTGTCGGTCTATCCGGTTTTCTTACAGCATGCCTGAAACAACCCGTTGAAAATCAGGAAAATACCTCTCTATCACCATCAGGTTGAACTTGGGCAAGATGGACTCCTTGGACTCCCGTTCCAGCAGGAAGCGAAAGGAGGTCTCGACCACATGCTCGGGAGAAACAAAGGCATCCGGCCGGCTTGCGGCCAACCTGGAGAAATCGGCCTGCTTCATGATGACGGTATGTTTGGAACGGTCTCCCGAACCCTCGTTAACAGTGACCTCGAATCTGTAGTTGGGCGCGCCGGCCAACGGGATTACATTGATCCTGACCATACCCGGTCAATGGCTTATGGGTAATAAATTGCGGGGTTTGGTGGATAGGAATGAGAAACAACGTGGTGGAACGTGGTGGAACGGGGCGGATGGCCTACCAGCTCATTTCGACCTGTCATCCGAAGACCCTGAACCAGGTTCCGGTTTCGGGTCCCGCTTCGGGTCCTGCTTGGATATCCCGGGATCCTGGTCCTTCCCATCTTCTAGCATCCCAGCATCAGCTCCATCTTTCGGCGCTCCATCGACCTTCGGTTCCGGTGAAACCCGGGTATCGGCCACAACCTCTTTCGGCGCTCCATCGACCTTCGGTTCCGGTGAAACCCGGGTATCGGCCACAACCTCTTTCGACGTTCCATCGACCTTCGGTTCCGGTGTTCCCTTGACTTCATCCACAACATCATCCGGGGGTCCATCGACCTTCGGTTCTGACGCCATCTTTGCATCATCTGACGGTTCATCAGTGGAAGGCTCCTCGAACGCCTCCCCTTTCAGGTCCACCTCATCGAACTTGATCCCATCAGCGGTTTCGGTCTCCTCGAACTCCACCTCGTCATCTGCTCCCAGGTCCTCGAACTCCACCTCGGTATCCTCCGTTCTCAGGATACCCGAATCATCGCCGAACTCCACGCTCGTGTCCACAGGTTGGGGGGTGGGTAATATGGGCCTGGGCAGGGTCGGACCTTTCGCGGAGGAGGTGATCGGAGGGGG
>CAYSUX010000217.1:0-4963 GCA_964434315.1 uncultured archaeon | reverse complement strand
TTATCTTCTGGTATCGACGCTGGATCGAGCACTCACGCTCGAAGAGATGGAGGATGTTACCGTGATGGTCGCCCAGTATCTGATACTCGATGTGACGGGGACGGTCCAGGTACTTCTCCAGAAGCAGTGAGCCGTTGCCGAAGGCAGCCTGCGCCTCCCGTCCAGCGCCCTCCACGGCGGGTTGCAGTTCTTCGGGAGTGTTGACGATGCGCATGCCCTTGCCACCGCCACCGGCAGCGGCCTTGACCATCACCGGATAGCCTATGCGGGCCGCGCTCTCCTTCAGTTCCTTTATATCTGGTTCGTCGGGGATGACCTCGCCCGGGATAACCGGCACACCGGCTTTTTCCATGCTTATTTTGGCAATGGTCTTGTTGCCCATCAGACCGATGACCTCGGGTCTGGGGCCGATGAAGACCATCCCGGCCTGGGCCACCCTGGCGGCGAAATCCTCGTTCTCCGACAGAAAGCCGTAGCCTGGATGGACAGCCCCGGCATCGTGTTTGGCGGCCGCTTCTAGGATGACGGGGAGGTTCAGGTAAGAGCTGGCCGGCGCGGCCTCGCCGATGTGGACCGCCCTGTCGGCCATCTGGACATGGGGAGCCTGACGATCGACATCGGAAAAGACCGCCACCGCGGTAAGTCCCATCTCCTGGCAGGCGGTGATGATCCGGCAGGCGATCTCACCCCGGTTGGCCACGAGAACGGTATCGAACATCAGCTCTCCTCCTTGTCCTTGCTTTCATCCGGGGTCTTAACCCAGTTAGGTTTGCGCTTCTCCAGAAAGGCCGATAGCCCTTCCTGACCCTCGGAACCGGACCGTATGCGGGTGATGAAACCAACGGTCATCTCGTCCACCCGCTCAAAGGGGGTCTTGGGGAGCTGGCGAAGCAGGTTCTTGACCTCGGTACAGGCGCCGGGGGCCGAGGTGCGTAATTGTCCAAGCTCATCCTGTATGGCCTTATCCAGTTCACCGGGTTCCACGACGCGGCTGATCAGCCCGCAATCGTAGGCCTGCCGGGCGTCGATCGGGGTCCCCTTGAGAAAGAACTCCAGGGTCCGGCCATAGCCCAGTTTTTTCATGACATGGGGGGAGATGACCGCCGGGATGATCCCCAGCTTGACCTCCGAGAAGGCGAACCGGACGGTATTCGAAGCAATGGCGATGTCGCAGGCAGCCACCAGTCCCACGCCTCCACCATAGCAAGGTCCGTTGACCCGGGCCAGGGTGACCTTGGGCATATGGGCCAGGCTGCGAAACATGGAAGCCAAAGCCGCGGCGTCGCGTCGGTTGGCATCGAGTGTGAAATCCCGACTGGCCCGCATCCAGTGGACATCCGCCCCACCGCAGAAGACGCTGCCCGAGCCGGTGATGACAACGAATCTGACCTTGGGATCCCGGCCCAGCTCACGGAATATGCGTAGTAGCTCGGTGATGGTCGTGCTGTTGAAGGCGTTACGCACGGCCGGACGGTTCAGGGTCACTGTGGCAATGGAGCCGTCGTCGGATAGGTCCTGTCGAATGTGTTCCATAGCTGACCACTCAAAGTGGTTCCACTTTTATAGCCTTGGGCCAACCACCGGCCGGTCTGATCTTGGTTAGGGCATTTTTGGCAGGCAGGAAGAGGGAAGCAGGCAAAGGAAAGAGGTAGATGAAGAAGGAGCAAGAGTAAGAGTAAGAGGGAACCGGTAGATGGAGCAAGTAGCAAGGGCTGATAGGAGATCTAACGTACCAGATCCTCGCCGGCACCATAGGCCATCTGGATCGCCGTGTAGAGGTCATCCATGCCCTGTTTACCGCCCCCCAGGGAGCTGACCGCGATGAGGGAGGCGGATACCGAGAGGGTTCGCAGGACCTTGAGTATCTCCTGAGAATATGTCCCGTCCATGGTGGTATTGCCATCCATTGTCTCCAGCCACAGGGATTCCAGGTCTTTGGACCACAGCAGGATACGATCCAGTTCACCGGGCTCCAGCAGGTCGACCTTGGAGAGTAGAGGCACCTGGGGGATCGGGAACCTTACCCCGGCTGTGTTGGCCAGCATGAGCTGGGTCACGAAGCCATTGGCGGATCTGGATAGCAGGGGATCGAAGAGCATGGCCAGCATGGAACGGTCGGATAACTCCTGTACGATATGATGGGCCGCCTCGCGGAAAAGGAATAGCTCCATCTGGCCCGGTGTGTCAACCAGGATATAGTTGGTCCTTGCCTCGTCCAGGGCCTCTTTGAGCCAGTCCAGTTGCAAGGCCAGCATATCGGCGCAGACCACCTGGGCGCCGTTGGGACCCAGATCGTATTGCTTCATCACCTGTTCCAGACGAATCCGCTCGCGGATATCGATATCCGGCTCGTACGGCAGGGTCAGAGCACCGGGGTCAAGGTTCACCAGGACCGAATCGTAGCTGTTGAACTCAAGCCATTCGTTGAAGGCTCCGACCATGGTGGACTTGCCCGAGCCCGCCGGACCCATGAAGTAAACTAGGGCTGTGTGCATGGTAGGTTCTCACCCGGTTGTGCCTTCACCATTTAAAAAGGTGGAGGCCGGGGCGGGAGCGCCCCGGCAGTTTCGTATCTGTCGATCCATCCCGCGTGGAACTCAGTACCGACGGCGACGCAGGGTCACCAGGGCCACGGCGATGACGGCGGCGAAGAGACCGCCGATGAAGCCGGGGGCGGGATCGTCGTCATCTTTTTCTTCCGGTGGAGGTGCGGTTTTGCAACCATCAGCGATGCTTATAGACGATGAGGGATAGATGTTGTTATCCTCCTCGATCTCGACGACTAAATTCTCAGGGTCGATATAAGCCACGATGACAAAACAACCCTTCTGGGCATTGACCCAGGTGAAGGTCAACTGACGGGTATCATCCTTGGAGATGGAGCCCTCGACTGAATCGTTGCTAAGGTCACGCTTGACCTTGTCATTCTCCCAGTCACCATTCCAACCGGTCGCCTCGAAGACCTTGACCCAGACCACGACGTTCTTGACCGAAGGCGCGTTGCCGGTGTAACCCACTGTCACAGTGATGGTGCGGTCTCCTGTAGAGTGCGAATCGACCACAATGCCGTCAACACTGGGGATCTGCAGGTCGGTCTCGAACTGCTCCACCGAGAAATTATACTCCAGTTGGTTGTTATCATCGTAGGTGTCGTCACTGTAGATGATCCAGACCCTGGCGGTGAAGTTACCGGCCTCGACCGGTGTCCAGGTATGGCTCACCTTTATGGTGATGGTGGTCTGGTTGTCCTCGGTGCGATTGAGCAGTACGGTGCCGTTGGAGAAATCCAGACTCTGCGTTTTGTCCAGGATGTCAAGTTTCCATTCGACCTCGGGTACGATACCCTTGGGCACATTCAGGACATTGACGTTGAACGATATATCCAGCGGTGTGTGGGTCTGCGCGGGATCGTCGGACAGGAGCAGGTCGGTGACATAGGCGTCGATGGTGCTCTTGAAGAAGACGCTGCGGTCGAGATAGTTGTTGTACTCATCATCCAGTTCGTCGATCAAGTTATCCGGATCGATCTCGACAGAGACGGTTCGTCGTTGTTCGCTCTTGATCTCGGTACCGTTATCGTTGGACATGTAGAAGGTCACACGGGCGGTGGCGTCCTTGGCCAGGGGTTTGCCGAAGATCACGGTCTCTTCCACTTCACCTGAGTTGATGTTGAAGACTATCTCCAGCAGGTCGCCCTCGGCCTGGGTAAGCTCACGCAGACCCTCGTTGATCATTATCAGGGTGATGTAAGAGGGAACGCCCACCTGAAGATCGCCTTCATCGGTGGTCGGGCCATACTCGATATCGTCCACGACCAGGTCGGGAAGCTTCTCCTCGACATCAACCCGCAGACTGTTCCGGTTGTCGCCGGGGTTGTCGTTCAACTCCTCGATATCATCGGCAGCGTCCACATAGCCCTTGATCTCGTATTCACCGATGACCGTGGGATTCCAGGTCCAGACAAAGTTGGTGGAAACGTCAGTGCCCACATCGCCCACGAGACCTCCGGTGACCTCGGTCCATTCGGTGGTGTTCTGGTAGGCGTAGATGGAAACATCGATCTTGACACCGGTGGCCATGACCTGACCGATATTGGTCACTTCAAAGGTGAATTCAATGGACTCGTCAGCGTAGGCCGTGCCATCCTGTCCGATGGATTCGATCTGCAGGTTGGGCAGCTCCTTGACCACCTCGAAGTACTTGTCATCACCGGGTTCGTTCTTGTGGATGATGGACCAGATCATCTCGTTGTTGCTCTCGTCATCCTCAGCGGTCTCATCGGTGTAGTCGACAATGACCTTGATATCCCAGTATCCCTCGGCATCATTGGGGATGTCCCAACCCAGTTCGACCATGGGTCCCGAAAGACGATGCGAGCTGTTGCCGCGGATCGGCTCGGGGATCGGATTGCTGGTGTTCACAGGATCCTCGGGCCAGTCATCACCCTTAACCTTGACGAACAGGGCCAGGACCGTACCGGGTTCACTCTGGGTTTCGCCCAGGTTCATGATGGCATACTTGAATAGCACCTGGCTATCAGTCACACCGGTGCCGGGCTCGGCCGTGAAGGCGTTGTTGGGATCTTGCTCATCAAAGACCAGATCGGGGTCGTCTCCACCCCCAAGGACCTCAACGGTCCAGGAATGTACATTATTGTTCGTGTTATCATCGGTGGCGCCGGCATCGTTCGTGAGATTATCGTCATGGTCGATGACAAGGTCCAGGGTGTATGTTCCGCCCTCCTCGGGTATCCAGAGGGTCTCCCAGATCGGGAACTCCTGGTTTCGCCAGAGCACACCGGGTTTGAACTCCTGTATCGGTTCCGCCGGTCGATCTTCACCATCTATATAGGCGAAGAGGCCCAGACTGATATCGACCTGGGGCGTGATATTGCCGGTGTTGTTGTATAGGGCATTGATGAAGACATCCTGATCGGCGTGGACCTCATTTTCCGGGGTCTGGG
>CAYSUX010000216.1:0-5095 GCA_964434315.1 uncultured archaeon | reverse complement strand
TAGGATACGATGGGATAGGATGGGATGCGATGGGATACGAAGGGATAGGATGCGAGGATGTGATGCGACGGGATAGGATACGATGGGATAGGATGGGATAGGATGCGATGGGATAATGGCCCAGATATCCGCTTTGACATTTTCTGGAACCTGGAACGCTGACCGATACCCGATACCCGGGGCAAGGGCCGACCTCGAGGTGATAGGGTGGGAAGGCAGGCGTTGCACACACATGGTGTATGCCCACCCGAAGGTAGGCTGCCCATAGATGGCCTAGGACAGCCAAAGCCAGAACTAAGCCCTCCAGAGGAGGTAGTGAACGCCTGCGGCTCCCCGGCTTCTTCGTTCATCCAAAGTATTAAATTATTATGGTCCACGAGCCACGGTTAACGGTCCAAGGTTAACGGTCCACGGTACAACAGTCCAATGGTACATGACCATATGACCATTAACGATTAATAAGATTCGAACCATTCGTGCTCTCTATCGATGGGGTTTGAGCAATGAACTGCCCTTCTGATTCCTCGCGTATCGCCAGTGCGTTCAACCTGAGATCCCTGACAATGATGTTTCTCGTCGGTTCCGCTCTGCTCAACCGGCGGGCCGCCTCCGGTGAGACCGGACCCTGTGGTAGCCTGTTGTCAATTGCTTTTCATAGGCCATCCGGAGATGAGCAGGAAAGGTGGGGACGCGCTCGTGACAGATGAACGTGTTCCTCTTGATATCATCCGTTACGCGGCACTGGCCGGATTCATCGGCCCCCTGGTGAGCCTACTGTTCATCACCATCGCGATCATCACGACCCCCTGGTTCAGCTTCTACGGCCATGCCCTCAGCGACCTGGGCCGGTGGGGCGAGCCCGGGGCGGCCTGGTTCAACATCGGCGTGAGCCTTGCCGGGCTGTGCAGCCTGACATTCGCCCTGGGCCTGAGGAAGCTCCTGGGCCAACGTTCGAAGCATGAGAATGCCGGAACCCTGGTACTGGCTCTGGGCGCGGTCTGCCTGATCCTGGTGGGGTTCTTCGCTCTCGAAAGCCGGACCTCGACGATAACCACCCCGGGCCCCAGGGACATGGCCCATATCATCGTGGCCCTGGGCTTCTTCATCCTGACCCCCACCGGGATGCTACTCCTTGGATGGACCTGGCTAGAACGAAAGCCTTTCGCTAGAATGGGTCGCTTCACCCTTCTTTTGAGCCTGGCGCTCCTCGTCGGTCTTGTTGGCCTGTTCCTTGTCGGCGGTCTTGAGTTCGAGGCGCTGGCGGTGCCCGAATCCATCGCCGTGGCCATGATGGCGAGCTGGCAGATGGGCCTATCCTACGGGTTGAGGAAGTTGGATGATCCGGAGACTACCGCTTCTCGAAAGTAACCCTTTCGCCCTCTTCAAAACAGACCACATAATCATCCAGGAATTCACGGCCCAGCAGGCCATCGAGAGATTCAAGTTGAGGGATTTCCTGGCCCAACACCATGACTGTTTTTCGATGATTTAAAAACTCGATTTCACCTTGATACACCGGTGCTTGGTGGATATGACCAGGCACGACAACGGACTTCTCACCCAGATAATGCCAACCCAAAGATTCGCAAACCTCGGGTGAGATAACAACCGAATCCGCCCCGGAATCTACCAACAACCTTTGATCAAGTACTATTTGACCAAACAACCGGACGTCCACGATTGGCTTACCCTTAACAAAGGCAAATGAGTTTTTCGTCATTTGGTCCTATCCTTGTGACAAGTGATACATCTTTTTTCAACCGGTCACCAGCCTTCTTCAAGGCCTCTTTGTACCCTTTTCCTACGGCGATTACTTTACCAGCTTGAATGACAATGACATGGTGGGGATGCTTTTTCTCCAACTCTGGAGCAATCCTGTTCAGAGCTGAGATGTTCACATCGTTGTGGTCATTCATTGTTTCTAATTAACTCCACGATGGTATAAAGCTTTTTACGATCTACGATCGATCAACCGTCGGTCACTCCCAGTCCATGGCCAGGTTGACCAGGGTCCTGACCCCGATACCGGTACCACCGGCCGAGAGGTGGCCCTTGGCGCTGTCCCGCCAGGCTGTGCCGGCGATATCGAAGTGGGCCCAGGGGACCGGGTCGGCGAACTCCTTTAGGAAATGTCCGGCGGTGATGGTGCCGGCCTTACGCCCGCCCACGTTCTTCATATCGGCGATCTCGGACTTGAGTTGCTTTTTATAGTCGTCGTCCAGGGGCAGTTGCCAGAACCGTTCGCCTGACTCATCCCCGGCGGCATGTATCCGGTCGATGAGCTCCAGGTCGTTGGCCATGAGCCCGATGAAGACATCGCCCAGGGCGATGGTGACGGCGCCGGTGAGGGTGGCCAGGTCCACCATGTGGGTGGCGCCCAGCTTCTCCCGGGTGTACCAGAGGGCGTCGGCCAGGATAAGCCGGCCCTCGGCGTCGGTGTTGATGACCTCGATGGTCTTGCCCGAGGCCGCCTTTCGCACGTCCCCCGGCCGCTGGGCCCGGCTACCGGGCATGTTCTCCACCGCCGGGACCACTCCTGTGACCCTGACCTTCGGTTTAAGCTGGGCGATGGCAGCCATGGCTCCCAGCACCGCCGCCCCGCCGGCCATGTCATACTTCATCTTCTCCATGTTCTTCGAGGGCTTCAGGGATATGCCGCCGGTGTCGAAGGTGATGCCCTTGCCCACGAATCCCAGGCTATCCTTGACGGTTCGCTTGCCTTCGGGCTTGTAGGTCAGGATTATCAACCGTGGCTCCTGGGCCGAGCCCAGTGTGACTCCCAGGAGTGAACCCATGCCCAGTTTCTCCATCGACGCCCGGGTCAGGACCTTGCATTCCAGGCCATATTTTTTGGCCATCGCCCGGGCCCGTTCGGCCATGACCACCGGGGGCAGGTCGTTGCCGGGGGTGTTGATGAGGTTGCGAGCGATATTGGCCGCGTCGCCCACGATCAGCCCCCTTTGCCCACCGTTCTTCACCGCCGCCCGGTTCCCCAGGCCACAGAGTACCAGGGAATCCAGGAATCGCTTCTCGGGTTTCTCCTTGTAATGGTCGCCCTGGTAGAGGGCCATGGCAACCCCTTCTGCGGCCACCCTGGCCACAGCGGCGCTATCCAGTTCGGTATCCTCGGGCAGGCTCAGCAACAGTCCCAGGGAACCATGGCCCTTGGAACGGGCGAGGCGGGCCGCCCTTCCGGCAAGACCCTGGACATCGCGCAGGTCGAAGGACTCCGCCTTGCCACACCCCATCACCAGCAGCCGTTTGGCCGCCAGGGGTCCTGTATCATGAAGGTAGGTTTGCTCCCCCGATTTGCCCTTGATCTCCTTTGTCTCGACCAGGCCGGCGATAACGCCTCCCAGTTTGTCGTCCAGTTGTGAAAGGGGACTATTGGCTACCGGCAGTTCCCGGAACAGCAACACTGTCAGGCAATCGACTCGCAGATTCTCGGGGGATCTGGCGGAAATGGATAGGTCCATGGTATGGCCTCAATGGGAGGGGATGGCACTTCACAACATAAGGCTATGCGGTGCCGGGAACCGCCATACCAGGAACCATCGTGCCGGGAACCGCGATGCGCGATGCCTAGAACCCGATGCGGGTCTGGCCTGCCACGACCTCGCGCCGGTACTCTCCTTCCAGCTTCACGCCTGGCCCCACGATACAATCGCGCAGGTCGGCGCCCAGGCCCTGTACGCCTTCCATGATGATCGATTGCGTGGCTTCGCAGCCCCAGAGATGGGCATCGGCGCCCACGACCACGTTGGGACCCAGGCGGCAGCCCTTGAGGGTGGCTGTCGGGTGGATGAGCGCCGGTGGGATGATATCGCAGCCCGGGTAGCTTTTGGTCTGTTCCTTGCCAAGCACGGCGAAGTTGGCTGCCAGAAAGCTCATGGGTGTGCCCGCGTCCACCCAGAATCCCGAGAACGGATAGCCATGGAGTCCCCTGGTGGTGCACTCCGGGTAGACCTCCCGCTCGATGGAGACCTTCCGGCCTCCTGGGATGATATCGAATATCTCGGGCTCCAGCAGATAGGTCCCGGCGTTGATAAGATAAGGCGGCTCGACCTGGTCCAGCCCCGGCTTTTCCAGAAAACGGGTGACCTTTCGCTCCCGGTCCAGGGTGACGACCCCGTATCGGGTGGGGTCTTCCACCTCCCAAAGGGCCAGGGTACCGATGCCGCCATGCTTCTGGTGGAACTCCAGCATGGCTGCCAGATCAAGGCTTGATAGCACATCACCGTTGAAGCCGGCGAAGGTACCGGTCACATGGTCTTTGCAATTGGCAAAGCCTCCGCCGGTGCCCAGGGGCTCGGACTCCTCGACGATGACCACCCGGCGACCCACGGGATTGGCATGAAAGTATTGGGTCAGGTGAGTGGCCTTGTAACCCACGGCCAGAACGACGGTATCGAACTCGGCCGGCAATCCCTCGATGAGCCTTACCAGCATGGGCAGATTCCCAACCGGCAGCAAGGGTTTGGGCACCTCATGGGTCAGGGGATGTAACCTGGTCCCGGTTCCTCCCACCAGTATCAACGCTTCCATATGCTGTGGCCTCCCGGAATGGCGCGGTCCATGCTTTGGGCGGGCATCCCCTCAATCCTGGGCGATGGTGACGATGTTGTTGCCTCGCAGGATAAGGGTCCCCAGCCGCCTTTGCCCGTCTTTGATGGTCTCCATGGAATCGTCGAGGACCAGATTCAGATGGTCATCGAAACCGGTTAGCTTGCCTTCGAGGATACGCCCATCCTTGAGCAGTACATTGATGCGCTTGTTGAGGGCCTTCTGCAGTACGCCGACGGGTAAGGTCATGGTTGACCGCCAAGAGTTCGTATCGGTTAAAAGGATTATCGGATGTCGGATGTTGGATGACAGGTAACGGATGTCGGGAGAGAGATAGCGGATGTGGCAGGTAACGGATATGGCAGGGAACGGATATGGCAGATGGACGGACGGCAGATAATAGCAGGCGCGTAGCAAGCAGGCGCGTAGCAAGCAGGCGGGCGGCGGGCTCGTCGGCAGGCTCGCGAGCGAGCGGCCGCCCGGCAAGCAGGCGCGGCCGGGGGGGGCGGGCCGCTGGTTCCGGCACCCCACC
>CAYSUX010000215.1:0-5154 GCA_964434315.1 uncultured archaeon | reverse complement strand
AGGCCTGGGATTCCTCATCGACGGCGATGTGGTATCCCAGGCCTTTGCCGATGAAGGTGGAATACTCCAGGGAGCCGGGGCCGTTTTCGCTCATGTTCAGCTTGGAGACGAACACCTGGTAGGCTCCATCAGCGGAATGGGTCCGGCCGAATGCCTGATCTGAGATGGGGAAGTCCTCGGACCGGGTGTATCCGGTGATGTAGACGTTGTCCTGATCATCCAGGGTGAGCTGCTGGCAGGCATCGATGGAATTGCCACCAAGGTAGGTCAGGTACAGCAGCTCGGCGCCGGCAGGGTCCAGTTTGAAAGCGAAGCAATCGACATCACCGTTGGGGTCCCTGTCAAAGGCGTTGAACGTGGTCTCCAGGGCCTCGTTGGAGTGGGTCAGGCCCAGGACGTAAGCGTTGTTGTCATCGTCCACGGCAATACTGGACGAGTAGAGATATTCGCCCTTGCCGAAGTAGGTGGCGTAGAGCAGGCCGGAGCCGGTCGAGTTGAGCTTGGCCACGAAGGTGTTGCGAGGGTCACCGCTGTATTCCCGGTCCAGGGCGCCATCGGTTACCGGGAAGTCGGTGGACCGGGTATCCCCGACGATGTAGATGTTGTCATCCCGGTCAATGGCCAGGTCGACACAGGCCTCGTAGTCGCTACCGCCGATGAAGGTGGAGTAGAGCAGCTCGGTCCCCTTGTCATTGAGTTTGAACACCACGATATCCACAAGGTTCAGGGACCGGTTGTGGCTCTCGGGCGTCGTGGGAAAGTCATATGAGGAGGATTCACCGCAGACATAGACGTTCTTGTTCGAATCGAGGACCATCGAGCGGGCCATGTCGCCGAAGGTCCCGCCCACATAGGTGGAGTAGATCAGGGGATCGATGACAAGGGTCCTTGAGGTGTCGTAGTTTCCCACCTGAAACCCCACGATGTTCCCTGACAGCGAATATGAGGATGGGACCACCTGTTCAAAGCCGCCGGAACGCTGGTAGCTGACCGGCGCCCGCTCGACCAGCTCGCCTGCCTGGGTCCGGATGATCAGGTCCCCCCTGTGGAGATGGAGCCCCAGGATACCGTCGTAGGCCAGTTCGATCAGGGACGGGGCTCCGCCGGGCGCGATGTTCAGGTCGTATTTCAGCCCCGTGTCGGTGAGGTGGAACAGCAGGTCGATACCCGGGTAGAGCTCATCGTACAGCAGACCCGAGAAACTGGGGACATGGGTAATCCATGCCGAGGGTTGATTGCCGGTGATATAGGTGCTGCGATGTCGGCCCTTTCCGGTCCCGATGGGGACAACCGGGTTCGCATCCAGGAATTCGATACTGACAGTGGTTGTCCGCCCTTCCCTGTCGGTCATGGTCATCAGGTAGCCACTGTCGGTGAACCAGTAGGCCCGTTCATGGATTTGTAACGAGAATCTGACTTGCGACTCCGTTATCTGGCCCTGGTTCTCAACAAATCCGGCGCCTCCCGATATCGACTCTTGCAATCTGTCGGTATCCTGTAACGGTTGAGCGCCCCGCCCCTCCGGTTCCGGAGCCGTGACATCATGATCCAACATTGAAAGTGGGACCAGGAACAGGATGGCGCAAAACAGGCAGGTGAACAGTTTGCAGGCAGGCATGGTCAGGGGATCCGGCTCCGGTCCGGTGGAACTTCCAGGGCAGGGCTTTAAATATAATTTGTGGAGAGGTGTTTTGAAAAGGTGGTGGAACGGTATTGTTTCGATTTCGATTCTGTTTGTTCTTGTTTGTCCCTGTTCGGTCCCATCACTATCTTATCTTCATTCATTCATTCATTCATTCATTCAATTCAATTGCCGCCATCCGCCATCCGCGATGATCGGGATGGTCAGCGGTCCTTCTCCATATCCCGGCATGGCCCAGGGTCACCGCCCGGGTCACGCGTCAGGCCCTGCCGCCGGCCCATCCGTACCGCGCCGGCCAGGACTGCCAGGCAGGTCACGAAGGGCAGAGCGGAAAGCTCGGGCAGGTCAAGTGAACCCAGGACCCCCAGCAACCGGGTCAGGATGCCGCCGACCAGGAAGGCCACGAAGATACAGAAACCCCAGATGGCGGCGATGCCCTTGAGGCCCCGCTCCTTGGCTATCATCAAGGCCGAGGCCACACAGGGAACGAAGAGGGTGATGACCACCAGTGAGACCAGGGTCTCCACCGGAGTGAGGTCCAGTCCATAGAGGCCCGCGGCCCCGAAATCACGGCGCACAAAGCCCATGATGAAGGCCTGTGCCGCTTCGGGAGGCAGACCCAGCCATCCCACGGTGACCGGCTCCAGGCCCTTCTGGATGGCCTTCAGGCCTCCGCTCAGGTCCAGAACGCCCAGGAGGAGCGCCCCCACGGCGAAGATGGGGACCGCCTCCTTCAGAAAGGCCCAGGTCCGGTAGGTCGTCTTGAAGAACACCGGCTTGAACCTGGGGCGGCGCAGGCGGGGCATCTCCATCAGCAGGGGGCTGGGCATCCCGGGCAACAATCTGTCCAGCAGTGCCCCGACCACCGCGAAGAGAAAGACGATGATGAAGACATAGGCCAGCCAGTATTCCAGACCCAGACCCGCCAGCAGGACCATGATGACCCCCAGTTGGGCAGAGCAGGGCACCGAAAGGGCCAGCAGAGCCAGGGTTATGTTCCTCTCTCGGGCAGTATTTAAAAGTCGGGTGGTCAATGTGGCCATGGTGACACACCCCAGACCCAGGATCATGGGGATGATGGCCCGACCGTTCAGGCCCATACGACGCAGACCCCGATCACCCAGTAGCGCCAGGCGGGGCAGGTAACCCGAGTCCTCCAGCATGGCCATGAGAAAGTAGAAGGCCAGGATCAGGGGCAACAGCAGACCCAGGATGTAGGTGACCGTCATGGTCAGGATGCCGAAATCTCCGGCCAGGAGCTTGTAGATTATCGATCCATCGCTCAATCCCCACCCCAGCAGGTCCCTGACCGCCGGTTCGTACCATTCGACCATGACCACCCCCTCGGTGAATCCCACCAGGTCCTGGGCGATGAGCTTGCCGATGAGATAGAAGGCCAGGCCCACCACCAGCAGCGAGATGGGGATACCGGTCCTGGGCTCCATGAGCAACTCCTCCATGCGACCCAGATGCGCCTCCTCGCGTTCGGAGCGATCCACGACCAGCTCCACCAGTTCCCGCACCCTTCCGGCCCTGGCCTCGGCCATGGCCTCAGGCTCACCCCGGTTCAGGAAGTTCCAGTGTTCCTCGCTATCCGGGTCACCCTTGACGTGCAACAGCTCCTCGAAGCCTTGCAGATGCTTGCCCGGGTGAGAATGGTTCAGGGCGTTCAACAGCTCGGCCATCCCGGTACCGGTCACCGCCGAGGTCGGGATCACCTCCACGCCCAGTTCGCCGGCCAGGGCTTCGAAATCGATGGTGGTCTCGCTCTGTTCCACCTCGTCCCACATGTTCAGAGCCACGACCATGGGCAGTCCCGAATCACAGAGCTGCAGGGTCAGGTACAGATCCCGCTCCAGACTGGTGGCATCGACCACGTTGATGACCTCGGCAGCCTCGTCCAGAACCTCCAGGGCGGCCTTTGCCTCGGGCTCGGGTGAGGATAGCGAGTAGGTTCCCGGGGCGTCCACCAGGGTATCCCGGCCAAATGGCGCGGCGTTGATGGTCAGGGTGGTTCCGGGGTAGTTGGAGACCTCGGCGTATCCCTGGCTCAGATCGTTGAAGATGACCGATTTGCCCACATTGGGATTGCCTACCAGGACGATGCTCCGGCCCTGGCGCGCTGAGCCGGGCTTGAGCTGATGACAGCTACGCATGGATCATACCGCCACCTCGATCTTGTCGGCCAGTTCCCGCCCCAGGGCCAGGGTCACACCCCCGGTCCTGACGACCAGGGGGCCCTTGTGCAATCGCTTCAGACAGCGCAGGTCGGTACCTTCGGTAACTCCCATGGTCCGCAGGTTGCGGCGGGTCTCGGGGTCGTTGATCCTCACTACCCTGACCCTGGCTTTCTGGGCCACTTCGCTCAATCGCATGATACTGGTACTCTGGACTCGGGCCGGAGCTTCACGACAGTTACACACCCTGGACCGAAAGAATTTTTCGGGAGCCCTAAAATGTTGGCTAATTAAAGGATTTGAGGAGTTTGAATAAATACTGTATTTACGAAATCGCCCTCTGCTCGGAGAGGTCGATATCGACCACGATACGTCGGGCCAGCTCACTATCCACCGACAGCCAGGCATCATGGCCTTCCTTTGCATCGCCTTCCACGACCTGGTCCTCCCTTCCACCGCCCTTCTTCGCATCATGGCCTTCCTTTGGATCGCCTTCCATGACCTGGTCCTCCCTTCCACCGCCCTTCTTCCCGACGCCCTCCTCGACACCACCAGGCTCAACACCGCCCTTGGTACTGCCATGCTCAGAACTGCCAGGCTCGACACCGCCATGCTCAGCACCGCCCTCGGTACTGCCATGCTCACAGTCCCCATCCCCGTATACGATGAAGTTCAGGCTGCCACCTTGCCGTATCACCCTTTGACCGGTAGCCAGCCCCAGCCGTTCCAGGCCTCTGCGGGACTCGGCATCGAAGAGGAGCGCCCGGACAGTGGCCACACCATCATCGGGCAGGCTATCGAGCAGACAGATGCGGTTTTGATTCGCCGGTCGTCGATGGGGTATCGAGAAACCGTCGGGTGTGATATGCTCCACCAGGCCCGCGATCAGCCCCTCCAGGTCAGAGGTCAGGGCATGCTCCAGTTTGCAGGCGGTCTCATGCAGTCCGTCCCCCTCCATTCCCAGTACATCCTGCAAGAATATCTCCAGCATCTTGTGGCGGCGGTGTATCCGGGCAGCCCTCTGCTTGCCGGTCCGGGTCAATTTGACCCCGTAGTATCGCCGGTACTCCACATAGCCCCTTTCAGCCAGCCTTTGGACCATCTCGGTGACCGAGGCCGGCGATATCCCCAGATGGCGGGCCAATTGGTTGTTTCGCACATAGCCTTCGCCGTCGTCAAGCCGATGGAGCGCCTCGAGGTACTCTTCGATGAACTCCTCCTGAAAGTGGTTGCCCATCTTCACTACCGTAGGTTGAGGGGGCCCTAAGATTTAATGCTTTTGGCGAACTCCGAATTCCGAACTGGGTTCATGACCGCGCTTGCCCACCTCCCTTT
>CAYSUX010000214.1:0-5163 GCA_964434315.1 uncultured archaeon | reverse complement strand
ATAATGGCATAATCCGCGTGGTTGTTGACGATGAAAAGGCGGCTCGCAAGGCCCTAACCAAGATGAACGCCACATGGACCGAGAACCGGGTGCTCCTGCTGGAAATGCCCCATCGCCGTGGCGCGTTGTCCGAGGTCACCGAGAAGCTGGCAAAGGAGCGTATCAACATCTCCTACATCTATGGCTCCGCCGCGGGTCCCAAGGGCCTGATGGTGTTCAAGGTATCGAACCTGAAGGCCGCCTCTTTGCTACTGGAAGATTGAACCTTAACGGTGGATGAGATGGCCGGGACGAAGCTGTAGATAGAGATAGATAGAGATAGATATCCCTGTTTTCGAGACCCTGAAGATGGTCGCCGAGCTTCCTCCTGGGCGTTCTCAATGGTCCATAAATGACCCAAAAACCATTTATAAGCTTGAAACGATTATTAATGCAACATGGCTCGGGTCTCAGAACAGTGGAAATTCAAGACAGGCGGGGTTGTGACCAGCGTGGATGTTAGCCAGGGAGGCGAGTATGCCTGCGCAGGCACACGGCAGGGTGAGGTCATCCTGATCAACCAGATGGGCCAGGAGATGTGGAGACACAAGGCCAAGAAGGCCATCACGAAAGTGGCCATCTCCGGTGGCGGGCAATCGATCCTGGCATCCTGCGAGGACGAGCAGGTCTACTTCTATGGTCGTGAAGGCAAGCTCTTCTGGAACCGTTCCATCGGCCATCCGGCCACAACGGTCGCCATATCCGCCCGTTCCGAGTTCATAGTCGCCGGTACCGACGAAGGCCATCTTCACGCCTTCGATCGCACAGGTAAACTACTGTGGGATTACCAGACCGGTGGGGGCTCGTTCCCGATCTCGGCCCTGGCCATATCCCGCAATGGGGAATACCTGGTGGCCGGCACCAACTATCGCAACCTCTATCTTTTTGACCGGAGCGGAAACTCCATGTGGGGTCAGGAGACCAAGGGCGCGGTGGTCGATGTCGCCATATCGGACAATGGGGATTACTGTTCGGCCGCCATCGACAACAACCATATCCAGTTCATGGTCAAACACGGAAGGATCATCTGGGACCATCGATTGAAGCGTCCCATAACCTCGTTGGACATGACCTCCGGGGCCGATTTCATCATCGTTGCCTCTGAGGATGACAAGGCCACCCTGTTCAGCAAGAACGGCAAGAAACTCTACATCTATCCGACCCTGCGTAAGCTCTCCTCCATCAGGCTCTCCACCAACGGCGGATACGTCATTGCCGGCTCCAGCACCGGGTTGGCTGTGCTTTTCGAATCGACCTCCTTCCTGAAATCCCTGATGGCCAAGATACGCAGACTGACTGCCCGGGCCAAGGAGAAGGGCAAGGATGTTCTGGAGGTCGAACGATACCTAATGAGCGCCAAGAGGGCCTTGGCCGAGAAATCCTTCAAGGAGTTCATGGAGGAGATCCGTAAGGCAGAGGAGAAGTTGCAGGAAGCAAAGGTCGCGGGATCCAGGGGTGGACCCCAGTACGACCCGTTGGCCAACCTGGTCTCACCTGACGGGACTCCCTTGATACCCGGTCTGCCCCAGTTCCCATCCGCACCCCCCACCGGGCACGAACTTCCGATCCAGAATGAGCCGGTCAAGATGACCGGCGGTCAGATCTCTACCAGCGGCAATTGCGCAAGCTGTGGTACTGTCAATCCTGCCACCTTCCAGTTCTGCGGTAACTGTGGTGGCAAGCTCATCAACTCCTGTACCCGATGCGGTACCAAGGCACCTCCGGATTTCGTGTTCTGTGGTAACTGTGGCGCCAAGATCTGACCAGGCTTGGGACCACCAATCCATTTATAGGCAGGAAACCTATCCGCCTGACGGGTGAAAAGTAGTTGAACGACCTCGGTTCAGACGTGGAGCAGAACATATTCGTTATCAAGTTCACGATCTGGGTCGTGGCGAGCCTGCTGGTAGTGGCCGGTCTGCGCCTGCTGGTTCTGTCCACCTCCCTGGAAACACAGTTCATCAAACAACGGATAACCGCCTGGGTGGCTAATATCAGACAGGCGATGTTCTTTGTCGCGACCCAGGCCTTCTGCTTCAATATCGCCATGGCGTTGCGGGTCATAGTCGAGGCCCGGAATGTGGAACCCATCTTCCATTATGTCCAACATTTCTTCCTCCTGGCCTTCGAGGTCATGTTGTTGGCGGCGCTTATAGCCCTGAGCAACATTCTCAAGGGTGGGGGTCCCTCCCCGTTCAGTGAGTATCGTGAGGTCAGCCAGCAGATCGACGGACTGGAGTATATCGAAGAACAGCAAGCCAGAGAGAACCATGAGCAGCAGGAGGTCAGGCAATGAACGATCCCCTTCTGTTCTACCTGGATATCCTCATCTCGATCCTGGCCTTCGTATTCCTGGCCGGGACCCTCTATCTGTACTCCATCATTCAGAACGAACGCTTCGCTGATATCAAAAGCCGGCTCTTCCATCGGTTCAAGGAGATAAAGACCTGGATGGCGCTCGCCCTTTCCTCGATCTTCTTCCTGGCCGGAGCCGTCACATTGAACCTGTCCATGGCTCCCGACCTGCCGTTCATCTACAAGGTGATCGGCAGGCTAAATCTGATATTCTTCGAGATCCTGGCATTGAGTGTCATACCCATCGCCCGTATCCTGGAAGGCAACAAGAAGCGCAAGTTGTCATTCTACCACCATACCCTGAAGCGATTGAAAGAGTAAGTTGAGCCCGCCTCAAAAACCCAGTTCAGTGCCCAGTTCAGAGTCCGGTTTCAAGGCTTCGGAACGGGAACGGATGGGATGGGGATGGGGATGGAACCGGGAGGGGCGGAAAGAAGAACGGGAACGGATGGATGAAATTGGGAGAGAGGAATGGAATGGGAATGGATGGAAAGGAAATAGATCGTCATACCCATCACGTTCTTTGACAGCCAGTGCCTTTTAACCATCTGGTTTGGGGGATCAACGGTGATTGATGATCACCGGATGATACCATGTCTCCTGTCTACAACAACCGATGTGTGCCCCCGGTGGCACTACCCCCGTCCCTAACCCTGCGCTGGCAAACCCCGGTCAAACGAGTGTCCCTGCGACCGAGGATAAACCGGATAATTCCACTTTTCAGGAGGAACCATCAATGAACCGACTCGGACGATACCGATGTGACTGCACCGAATGGGAGACCGGTTCGCCTCCCTCGGCCTGCCCGCGATGTGGCCTTCGGCTTCAGCGTACCGGCCGGAACGCCCTGTGGAACCAGTCCTGGTACTTTCACGAGGTCCATGCCACGACCTAGGCAGCCTCTATGGAGAGTTCCACAACGGGTATAGAAACTCGGAAGGATGGCCCGGGACGGCCTCATCGTGCTACGATTCGACCGAACTGAGCCCCGACCCCGACCTTTAGGTTTTTAATCGAACCTCCCTATTGGTCTGTGTGACCAACAGATCCCGTGACGTCATCTCCCGACCAGCCAGTCCCATCCCATTCTATGGTTACGACGTGCGTTCCCAAGACAGAACGTTCAAGCCGATTCCAGAACCGGTTCGGTATCATCCCGGGGGAAGATCATGAGAAAGAAGATCATGACCGAGGTCGAGCTGGCCGAGGCGCAGATGGTGGAGCTGCTCTGGCTGGTGAGTCTTTCCAGATGGACCAGACAGAGCAAGGCGGCCAGCCTGGTCGACGAGCAAGAGGATGTCGTGGCAGTGGTGGCCAGCAACCATTCCATAGGACCAACGGCCCCTTTGCGACAGCGCTTCAAGTCGTCGGGCGTGGACATCAAAGGCCGTTCAGGCTGGCTCATCGATCGTATCGTCCAAGAGATACGACCGGGACGAAAGGCAATCCGTCAGCTCCATCTCCAACTGAACGAGGCCTTACCCGGGTATGCCCGGCAAAACTGGCTCGATAATCATGGCAAGGTCAGTCCGGCGATGAAGGAGAGGGGGGTCATCGACCATATCAAGGTCGACCTGGCAATGATGTGCGGTTTTTCGTTGTGGATCGAACGCCATGCCCCGGATGCCCATGACCATCAGATCGACCTCTCATCGATACCGGGTACCGAGAAGGAGGACCGGCACAAGGTCAGGATCTCCAATTTCCAGTTCCCTGCCCAGGAGAGGCTCGATCTGATCCATGGCCTGCCAACCAAGGTGAAGAAATCACTCCAGAAGCTCTCACCCGCCGGAGAGATGGCCTACCGGTCCCTGGATCTGGCCCTTCAAAAGGCGGTCCGCAAGCAGCATAACAAGGCCAAGGCTCCGGTCAAGAAAGATGATGGCGATTGAGCTTCGAGCCGGGACCGGTGCCACTTCAGAGGGAGCAGGTCCAGTTCGAGCCAGGCAGGGTTACAATTTCGAGAGAGAACATTGCAATGGACATCACCTCGGTGTCGCCCTCTGGTCCAATCCAGACCTTCAACCTTCGATCAACTCTATCCAGATGCCGTTGGGGTCCAGTATGAAAGCGAGCTTCGAATCGGAACCCGGCAGTGAATAGGGCTCTCTGGCCACCTTGACCCCGGCCTCGCTGACCCGGTGGACAAGATCGCTCACATCCGGGATACGGAAGGCCAGATGGTCCAGTTCGTCCCCCTCGGTCCAATCCTTCTTCTCCTGCCAGTGGGTGAGTTCCAGCATGGCCTGGTTCCCGGGGTCCTTCAGGAAGACGATCTCGGCCTTGTTGGTGGGAATCTCCCGTCGACTGACCAGTTCCAGGCCGAGCCACCGGGTGTAGAACTCTATCGAACGGTCCAGGTCCCTGACCGTGATGGCGGTATGGGCGAAGCTCATGGAATGCCGGGTAACGACCGGGCTATAAACCGATAGGGGTCATTGATAGATGTCATTGATAGGGGTCATTGATAGATGTCATTGATGAGGGCCATTGATAGATGTCATTGATAGACGTCATCTTGCGGCATGCGATCGGTTCCTGTATCTGTCCCACCGACCGGTCCCAGGTTGCCGGCACTCCGGGTACGTCACCGACGACAGGCGGCCAGGCAGGCACGGGGCAGGCAGGAGGTGAGTAATAGGCAGGCAGGCAGGCAGGCAGGCAGGTAACAAGTTTTAAATAGTGTGTAAAGGTCGACCGTACCGATTTCAATGGCCAAGCAGAAGGGCGAAGGCTGTGGTCGTGGCCGTTGGCGTCACGCTTTGGCGG
>CAYSUX010000213.1:0-5193 GCA_964434315.1 uncultured archaeon | reverse complement strand
AGCCGATGGTCCGGGCTCCGGCCTCGGCGGCCCCGCGATTGGCGGCCTCCATGATCCCGGGCCCGCCCCCGGTGGCGATGTTGAAGTGGCGGGGCGGCGGCAGCTCCTTGCCCAGGGCAGCCAGGCGGCGGGCCAGCTCCCGGGCCTCGTCGTAGTAGTGGGCTATGCGGGCCGCGGCCTGGGCGACTCTCAGCTCGGCCTCCCCTGGAGGGGCATCACGGGCCCACAGGGCCTCCAGGGCAGCTTTGGCCTCATCTGTGGATGTGATACGAGCCGAGCCGAAGAATACCACGAGATCCCCCACATTCTCCCGGTCCAGTCGTTCCTCGGGCTCCAGGTACTCGGCCAGGATGCGCAGGGTCCGGGCGGCGGGGCTATTGAGGAACTCCAGGTCGGCATAGGCTTTCGTGGCCTGTTCGAGGGTCATCGGTCCACCCCGGGAGCTCCGGCGGCCTTTAGCTCTTTCCTTAGCTCGGCCTGGTGGGCGGTCTCGGCCTTTTCCAGGTCGCTAAGGAAGAAGTCCAGCTTGGCCAGGAAACGCCAGCAGACCAGCATCTGGACCACCTCGGTGGGTGTGGCATACTCCTCCCCGGGCTCGAATACCGAGTTCTCCAGACCGGTGAACCTCTGGACCTGACTCTCCAGGGCTCTGACCGTCTCGTGGCCCTGTTCCCCGTCCAGCAGCAGGGAGCTGATCGGGTGACCGTAATACTCCTGCTGGCGATACTCCACCGTGAAATCCCGGCGGGTACGCCTGAGCACCGGGGCCAGATCGAGATGGAACTGGGTCGTCGGAAGCGGGATGTCCAGGACCCGCTGTAGCAATCTGACACCGTAGTGACCCTTACGATCGGCGGCGGTCGAGGGACGTATCTTGATGACCATCTCGGCAAAGACCTTCTGGAAGTCGATGTACTGCTTCGACAGGGGCTCCCGGGCCCGCATCTCGGCCCTGGCCGCCTCTGGATCATGGCCCCGCTTCTTGACATCCCTGGCCAGCTTCCATTCCATGCGGACCTGCCGGGCCGGATCCACGTATAGGGTCAGATCATACTGGGATCTGAGTTCGGGAGTGTAGAGGGTGTGGAGTCCCTCGACGATGAGTATCTTGGGGGGTGTGAAATCAAGGGGTCCTTCGAGCTTGCCGTTGGAATGGTTGTAAACCGGTTTGGCGATGTTTTTACCCTTGCGCAACTCTCGTAGATGGCGGGCGACGAGAGCCAGGTCGTTGATGGCCGGGTCCAGTGGTAATTTCCCGGTCCTCTTGCGGGTCTTTCGGTCCTGGGTATGGTAATCGTCAAGGGTGATGGTATCCACCCGGGTTGGCCCCAGCAGGTGACGGATGGAGTTGGTGAAAGTGGTCTTTCCCGAACCGCTGTCCCCGGCCACCCCGATTATGAATGTTGTCCCGGAACGGTCCAGTCGTTCCACAAAGGTCGAGCCCATGGACCGGGATTATTGGCTCACACTATAAGCTTGGGGGCCAAGATACGAGCTATTTCCAGGTCGTTTCGGCTTTGATCTCGGTCCTTTCTTTATCTGGATTCGAATGGATGGGGCCGGGAGGTCTGGGCTTCTTGCCAGTCTCCTGACCGGTGGCCCGATCTCTGTCCACATTGGCACTTACAGGCCGGTCACTGGTCTTCTTCAGTGTGATTTTGGCCATGGTCCCCCCGAACGATGTACCTTTGAGTCGCCCAACGGCCAGCAGCAGTATGGGCAGGATGATTATCGCCACCAGCAGTGCGTAGAGGATGGTGGCCGCGGTGATGATGCCGAAGTCGCGCACCAGGGGCATGGGTGAGATCACCAGGACCCCGAATCCGGCGATGGTGGTCAGGGCCGAGATGACCAGGGCCGAACCGGTATGCTCGATGGTCTCGGTTATGGATTCCAGCTTGTCATGATGGCTACGCTCCTCACGGTAACGCTCGATGACATGGATGGCATAGTCGATGCCCAGGCCGATGGTCAGGGCGGTCACCATCACGGTCATGACGTTCAGGGTGATATGGAGCAGGGCCATGGTGGCCAGGATCCAGATCGTCACCAACATCAGCGGGAAGATGGCCACCAGTCCCAGGCCGATATTGCGGTAGAGCACGACCAGCAGGGTCAGGGCCAGTAGCACGGCCAGCAGGGTCGAGTAGAACTGGGCATTCTGCAGGGCGTTGATGGTCACGATTGTGAGGATGTAGCCACCTGTGATCGAGACCTTCTGAGCAGCGAAGAGCCCCTTTACATCGTTCTTGAGGTCGTCGTGTAACTGGTCCAGTTCACTGTTGGAAGGGGGCCAGTTTGCGTCCTCCTCGGTGGTGCCGACATAGATCCTGATAAGTCCGACATCGAAATTGTTCAGGCCCTGGTCACTTGGGTGGATCAGGCCAGCAGCGGTGGAGGCGAAGGTTCGGTTGGAGTACGAATCGATGTATTCCTGAAGATCCAGCAGATAACTGTAGAGGGCTTTGATCTCATCGGCGGTAGCCTCTGTTCGGGGCAAACACTCGCTGGTCAGCAAGAAGGAATGGGAAAAGGAGCTGGTGTAGGCCATCGGACCCATGGAACTGACCCTGTAGGCCTCGATCCAGTCCACCTCCCAATCAACATAGCCTGAAACGATCCCCACATATCTGAAATCGACCCTGGCACTGTGTGCCTCAATTGGGGCCTGGGCGAAGTTGACCCCGTTTACGCCGCTCTGGAAGATACCCTGATCCTGTTTTACATCCGTACCGTCGAAGATAACATCCTTGGAAAGCTCATCGCCCTGATTGTCGAACCAGGTTATCTCGGCGATGTATTTTTTGGAGCTTTCGGTCTCCCAGGTCAGGTAGTACATGACCCCTGGTCGAACATGGAACGTATAGGTAGATTGGTCGTCTGTCCAATCGTTGGCCTGCTGGGTAAGGGTCAGGATCGACTCCACCCTTGGCTCATTGGATTCGGGTCGGAGGACCAGATCATCATTGCCAATATTATCCATCAGACTGTCCAGGTCGTTCAGGTAGTCCGGTGTCGCCACATCCCCCTCGACAAGGATGAACGACTGGGAATATGTGGCTCCCAGGAAATCGTCCTGAACCTGACTCGAGGTGACCATCACCGGGAGTTCATCCGAAAGGAAATCATTCAGTGAGAACTGGGAATCGACCTGCATGGCTCCCCAGAAGGATACCATTGTCACAAGGACTACCACACCGATGATATGGATCGGATAGCGCTCTACCTTGGTGCAGACCAGTGCCAGGCTCCGGTCGAGCAAAGGAGTGGTCTGGGGCTGCTTGACGGTCTTGGAGGATAGCGGTCCCAGGGGCAGTTGCTCGGTATCGATCAAGTATCGCAGAGCCGTGTGGAAGGTCAGGGTCAGAAGGAATACGAAGGATATACCTATGGCGGCCAGCAGTCCGAAATTGCGGACCGGGGCCACTCCGGCGGTCATGTTGGAGAGAAAGGCTATGGAGGTGGTGGTGGCCGAAAGGAACAGGGCGTATCCCACTTTGTCGGCGGAGGTCAGGAGCGCCTTCTCAACCGATTGGCCCAGTGCCAGTTCCTCCTGATACCGTCGGCAGATATGGACGGTGTAGTCGATGCCCAGGCCCATGACCAGAGGCAGTACTGCCACATGGATGGCCGTGAAGGAGATGCCCAGGCCCGCCATGACGCCAAAGGTCCAGAGCAATGCCAGGGCAAGGGTGATGAGGGGCAGGATGACATAGCTGGACGACCGAAATGCCAAGCCCAGGACCACCACGGTGACAATGAACATACCGATGCCGATGAGCAGGTTGGTCTGACTGGTGTTCTCGTCAACATCATAGGCCAGCAGATCGATGGACGATACCTCGGCGTTGATGACCCTCTGGTTACGATTGTAATCGTTTACGAGATCTCGCAGGCTATTGGTCTTCTGTTTGCGCTGCTCGGCTGTCAGGTTGCCGTCGATCTCAAGGATGATGAGGGTGGAGTCGGCGACAGGAGCCCCGATCTTCTGGAGCAGGGGGTCCAGATCCCGGTCCTTGGGCAAGAGCAGGTTCATCAGATAGATAACATCGGCTCTGGAGACATTGGTGTTGGCACCTGTGAACAGCAGATCGCTGATGGCGGACCAGTTCAACGACATATCCATCAGATCGGTACCGATATCCTCCAGGATCAGATTGAACATTCCCGCTATGGAGATGCTATTGATCACCCCGAAACCGGCCAACCGGGGTTCGATGGCCTGGCTCAGGTTGTAGGTCTCCCTGAGCGCTTCGAAGGTCATCGTGTTGTTATTGGATGATCTGGGAGTCAGATAGATGAAGGCGATCCTGGTGGGCTTGCCAAAGTTATCCTGGACCCGTTCGTAATCCTGGACCACATCACTCTCGGGCAAAAACTCGTCCACATCGGTGGCGAATTCCAGCCTGGGAAGCTGGGTCATCGCCAGAAGGCTGATAACCAATGTCACAGCGATAACGCGCTTGGCATGGGCGAGAACATACCGGTTCAGCCTCTGTAGCATCGCCCCAGCCAGGGTCACTTACCTTATAATAATAGCAGTCGAAGTCGGAAGGTAGCAGTCAAAAGGAGGCCCTGTCGAACGCTCGTCAGGCTCTCGTGGGTCGGTCTAGGAGCTCTCCTGGGCCAGCAGGTTCTCTTCCAGGGCCTGTATCTGGTGGACCAGCTCGGTCAATCGCTCCCGCACATCGGCGATGGTATCGTGGATCGCCTCGGCATTCTGGATCGTGGGGGGTATATCCCGGCGGGCATCCTTGGAGATCATGTATTCACGGCCCAGGAAATCGGATCTCTTGCCTTCCACCAGGAAGCTATCCTTCGTGAGTTCCTCTAGAACCTCAAGTGTCGACTCGGGGGGGATGTTCAGGCGGCGCGAAAGGGAGGAATCATAGATGCGCTTGTCCGGATGGCGGTAGAACCACTGGCGAATGGCATTGGCGTGGACCACGGCCTCGGCCTCGGTGAAGTAGATGCGGCCATCGTTCTGGATCTTGCCCGATTTTTTCAGATTGATGATGGATTGATAGATCTGGGTCTTCTTGAAACGACCGGGAGCCACTCTCTCCAGTTCTTCGAAGATCTGGCCCGATTTCATTCTTTTACCGCCGGATAGGACCTGTAGGATGAACTTGGAAGGGCGGTCTCGTTTGGTTGCGACCATGTTCTGCACCGAGAAAATATTGACCAAGTAGG
>CAYSUX010000212.1:0-5217 GCA_964434315.1 uncultured archaeon | reverse complement strand
AGGCGTCTCCTGCTCGTCAGGAGGTGCCTCATGCTAGACATGGAGGAGCAATTCATGATACGCCATCTACACAACGAAGGTTTGAACGTCAGTGAGATAAGCCGTCAAACGGGCTATGATCGGAAAACCATCCGCAAGTATATCTTGGCTGATGGAACCCAAGAAGGATCGAAACGCAAACCACGAGGAAGCATTCTCGACCCCTTCAAGGATCACATAAAACAACGACTGGAGGACTACCCCCTCTCGGCCGTGAGAATCCTGGAAGAGATCAAAGATATGGGATATTCTGGTAGCTATACCACAATCAAGGATTTTGTCAGAACCATCAAACGCTCCAAAGGGATCCCCGCAGAATACAGGTACGAGACAGGTCCCGGGATACAATCTCAAGTGGACTGGGGTGAAGTCGATAGGATCATCGTCGATGGTAGGGTCAGAAAGCTATACTGCTTTTCCATGGTTCTGGGCTACTCACGAACACGTTATGTTGAGTTCACTCTGGATTTGAGGACCGAGACATTCATTCAAGCTCACGTGAATGCTTTCCAGTACTTCGGCGGGATTACCAAGGAGATATTGTACGACAATACAAAGAATGTAGTACTCAAACGAGCATTGAAATCTAGTGATTCCCAGTGGAATCCCCTATTCGAAGATTTCTTCCGGTATTATGGATTCATACCACGTCTCTGCAAACCTGGCAAGGAAGGTGCAAAGACAAAGGGTAAGATCGAGCGAGTGATCGGATATGTGAAGGATAATTTCTACCTTGGCAGACCCTACGATTCAATCCAAAACTTGAACGACCTTGCTCATGAGTGGATGGAACGGGTGAACCGGAAACCCCACGGAACAACTGGTATTCCGCCAGTTGACCGGCTAAAAGAAGAGAAATTGATGCATTTTAACCGAAATACTCCCTATCAGATCGTAAGAAAGGAATACCGGAAGATCACCCGAGACTGCTACTTCTCTTACATGGGAAATCGCTATTCGGTTCCCTGGAAATATGCCGGTCTTCAAGCAGAGCTTCGAATCCAGAACCTAAAGATGCTGGTCCTTGTCAATGGCAGACATGTCTGCGAACATGTATGCCATGGAAGCTCCGGTCATACGGTCCGTATCAAAGAGCATTTCAGCGGATTGCTTCAGGAGATCATGAACCAAAATCGGCACCATCACGAACAACGGCTGAAAAGGTTGACGATGAAAGCTCCACAAGTGGAACAGAGGCCCTTGGTAGAGTACGAAATCATCTCAGGAGATGGTCGCTTTGAGTAGCAACCTGGTCTACGAGAGAGTACATGAGAATCTACTCACTCTGGGTCTCACGACCGTCGAGACCATGGTCGATAACTGGTTGAGTGCAGCTTCGGAACGCGATCTGTCGATGCTGGAGGTCATGGACCACCTGCTTGAAGAAGAGGTCGCCAAGAGACGTACTATCGCGATAGAGACACGGACCAGACTCGCAGGGTTTCCCATGAAGAAGAGCATCCAGGACTTTGATCTGACGGTACAGAAATCCATTGACCGGAAGATGATGAACGAGCTTTGCACTCTCAAGTTCCTTCACAACGTCGAGAACCTGATCTTCCTGGGACCCCCCGGTGTCGGGAAAACCCATCTTGCAATAAGTCTGGGAATGGAAGCTATCAAAGCCGGATTCTCGGTCTATTTCATCAACAGTGCGATGCTGATATCGAGACTGAAGAAGGCTGCACGACAGGATAACCTTGAGCGGAAACTGAGGACCTTAAGCAATAGATTCAAGCTGCTGATCATCGACGAGATTGGTTATCTACCCTTCGACCACGAAGCTGCAAATCTGTTCTTCAGGTTGATCTCCACCAGGTATGAGAAGGGTTCGACGATCTTCACCTCGAATAAATCGTATGGTTCCTGGGGAGAGATCTTCGGTGACCCGGTGATCGCGTCAGCCGTACTTGACAGGATACTGCACCACAGTATCACCGTCAACATGAAGGGAGAGAGTTACCGCTTGAGAAAACGCAAGAGAGCCGGTACTCCCTTCACAAGTTTGGCTGAAAAGGAGGACCGGAAAGGATAAATACAACTGGGGAATTTTAGAGCGCCGAATGTGGGGAATTCTAAGGCGCCGTTGACACCAGCCACTAACCACCCACTAACCACCCTATAGTCAACAAACCACCTCGCTCTCCTCTCACTTTAAGTCCCCCTACCCACTGACAGTCATGACATGATCGTAACCTCCACCAGGGTTCAATCTTTGCCCCCTGAACAGTCTATAAAATCCCATTCAACCACAGGGTCATCTCGTCCGAACGGCTCGCTGAAGATTCCTGTGCCGCCCTCCACATCCTCTTCCACATCCTCATCCTCATCCACCTCCACATCCAAATTCTCCTTCGACTACGATGTGGCCGTGGTGGGCGCCGGTCCCGCCGGGTCGGTGGCCGCCGCCTATGCCGCCGAGGGCGGCGCCCGGGTCGTCCTGTTGGAGCGCCGGGCGACTGTGGGCGAGCCCTTGCAATGCGGAGAGCTGATGCCCACCAACGACCAGTTGCGGCTACTCTGTCCCGGGGTCCCGGACATTGATGAGCTGTTCCGGACCCCCAAGGCCGCCGTCTCCCGTCATTTCGATACCCTGAGGTTCATCGCCCCCAGGGGCGCCTCCCTGGCCTTTCCCTTCAAAGGCTATTCGATGACACGGCCGCTTCACGACCGGGCGCTGGCCGACCGGGCCGTCAAGGCCGGGGCCGAGCTTCGCACCTCCACCAAGGTGGCCTCCATCGACGGCCACACCCTCTCGTTGCTCCCCTCGGCCCGGCAGGCCGGTGGGGCTGGCCATGGCGATGGCGAAGGTCGGCAGATCGGCGGGGCCGGCGATGACGGGGTCCGGCAAGCGGGCGGGCCGGCCGGAGCCGATCCGGAAGCGAAGGGCGAGGCGACAGGGACCGAACCGGGTGCGAAGAGCGATAGGACCGGCAGGGAAGCAAACGCTCAAAAGGCAGCGGCGGGGCGGGTAATGGAAGACGAGGCCACCGAGATGGTCGAAATGGTCGAGAAGCTCACCGCCAGGGTCATCATCGGGGCCGACGGCCCCCACTCCCTGGTCCGCCGGTCCATGGGGCTGCCCTCGCCCCGGCTCTCACCGACGATGATGGCTCTCATCGAAGGGGATTATCCGCCCTCGGTCGACCTCTACTTCGGCCAGGTGGCCCCGGGCGGTTATGCCTGGGTCATACCCAAGGCCGGCGGCGCCAATATCGGGGTCGGCATCCAGGAACGGTACGATCGGGGTCGGCAGGGCCTCAAGAGGGTCATGGCCGCCTTCGAGAAGCGCTTCAATGGCCCTATCACCTACCGGGGCGGGGGCCTGGTGCCCATCTCCGGGCCTCTGGGACAGACCGCCATCGACCCCTACCTGCTGGTGGGCGACGCGGCGGGCCATGTCATGCCCTCCAACGGCGGCGGCATATGCACCGCCATGATGGCCGGCCGGGTCGCGGGCCGGGTGGCCGCCGCCAACACCGCAAGAGCCACAGCGGGCGATGGCGATCCCGCCCGGGACACGCCTCTTCCGGAGTATGACCGGCTTTGGCGTTCCCAGCTTGGCCGTACCTTCAGGAATTCGGTGAGGGCCAAGAGGCTGGCCGATCTCATGTTCGCCACCGATCGGAGGCTGGACCTCGCCATGGGTTGGTGGAGCAGACCCCTCATGGAGCGAGCGTTGACCTGTCGGCCGATGTTCGGGATATTTTGAAAAAAATAGGAAAAAACGAAAAAATCCGTTCGATTTCGCAAAGTTTAAGTAGCCCTTTGGAAGTGAAAGTAGTCTATGCAGGCCGTCATCTTGACGGCGGGTGAGGGTGTTAGGCTGCGGCCTTATA
Source organism: uncultured archaeon (assembly GCA_964434315.1). GTDB lineage: Archaea > Thermoplasmatota > Poseidoniia > MGIII > CAYLMJ01 > CAYLMJ01. Next base: position 1,339 of record CAYSUX010000212.1, on the reverse strand, counting down.
CAACCGCCCGCCCCAAGGGCATGATCCCCGTGGCCAACAAACCCATACTGGAGCATCTGGTCGAGGCTCTGGTCAAAGTCGGGATCAAGCAGATAATAATGGTCGTCGGTTATCACAAGGAGTCGGTGATGAGCCACTTCGGTGATGGTCAGGAATGGAAGGCGTCCATCGAGTATGCCAGACAGCAGAAGCCCCTGGGCACAGGCAACGCCCTGATGGCGGCGCGAGAGCAGCTTGGTGATTCCGACTCGTTCCTGGTGCTTCCCGGTGACAACTACCTGAGCCCGGGAGACCTGCAACGGCTGCTTGATGAGCCAAAACCGGCCATCCTGGTCACCGAATCCTCCGAGCCCGCCAAGTACGGGGTCGTGAAGATCGAGCGGGGCAAGGTCACCGGCATCTACGAAAAGGAGCTGGGCAGAGGTCCGGCACTCATCTCCACCGGCACCTACCATCTCGACTCTAACGCCCTGCGGGTCCTGTCCCGTGCCGCTCGCCATGGCAACCATATCCTCTCCGAGGTGCTGGGCAGGGGTGTGGGCGCGGGAGAGCTCGAGTTCTCGACGGCGACGGCCGATTCATGGCGGGACGCGGTCTACCCCTGGGACCTGCTGGGTCTCAATGACCTGGCCCTGAGGGACATGAAGGAAGGGCAGGCCGGCAAACTTGAACCCAACGTCGTTATCAAGGGGCCGGTCTCCATCGGACCCGGTACCGTCGTCAGGGCCGGTTGTTACCTGGAAGGCCCCCTCGTCATCGGCGAGGGCTGCGATATCGGCCCCCACTGTGTTATCCGCCCGGCCACCTCCATCGGTGACAACGTTATCCTGGGTAGCCATTCCCACCTGGCCCACAGCCTGATAATGCCCGATTGCCAGCTTGGTGCCTTCGATCATCTGGCCTCCTCGGTCGTAGGTCAGGGCTGCTCCCTGGGCACCCACACCGCGGCCAGCTCAGGACCCGCCACCATCCAGTACCGGGGCCAACTCCATTCGGTGGCCACCGTGGGAGCCCTCATCGGTGACGATTGCCAGCTCGGCGATCATGTCACCTTATCCCGGGGCACCACCCTCTATGCCATGGTCCAGGTCGGGGATCTCAATCTGATCCGCCATTCCATCAGGGAAGGGATGGAGATACTTTGAGATCGCGAACCAGGGAACGGTCGCGAACCCAAACGGAGGCGCTCTGATGTGTGGGATCGTTGGTTACGTCGGTTTCGGAGACGCTCCCGAGCTGCTTATCGGAGCCCTGAAACGCCTTGAATACCGCGGATACGACTCCTCGGGCCTGGCGGTGTTGACCAACAGTGGCTCGGGCTCCACGCTCCAGGTCCACA
>CAYSUX010000211.1:0-5248 GCA_964434315.1 uncultured archaeon | reverse complement strand
CTGGTCTTGCAGACCGGGCTTTATTCCGGGGAGTCAGGCGGTCTGGTCTGGGGCCTGCCGTCCATGCTGGCGCTCGTGGCCATGACCTACCTGGCGCTGGACATGAGACGATTGATAAAGAAGTGGGGCAGGGCCCGTTGGGTCTGGTCCCACAGGATCGGTGTCGTGGCCTTCATCCTGCTCCTGCTCATGCACATCAACAAGATATCGACCCATCTGCCACCTTGACCCGTCCTGACCTGCCTTGACTTATCTTGACCTGCCTTGACCTGCCTTGACCTGCGCCATGGACCGGCGGACAAGAAGCAAATCATGGCAATCGCTCCGGCAATCAAGTCAAGGCTCTGGCCAGTGATCCTGTTGGTTTCATTTCATACATAATATACCAAGCAAAGCCCTGGTCGGTGAGCTCCCGGTAAGAGAAAACACTGGAACATCGGGCCTGCCGGATTCACTCCTTGGCCTGACCGTTACTATTACCATTACCATTACCATTACCATTACCATTACCATTACCATTACCCTGCATCCCCAGGGTCTTGATGAGGAACTCGTGCTCCCGGTTACGGTGGTAGCAGGCTCTGCAATAGTAGACCCTCTCGTTCTTTGTATCCTCGACCAGGTTCTTGGTCGTTCCACACACTGTACAGTTATGGACCAGCGTAGGCTCGGGAGTCTGCTCTGACATGGAAGGTCCCCAATTGATCTGACCCATGGGATCGCGCTTTATTAGTTCCATTCAAATATGTAATTACTCAAAAGAGGGACGCGTCCCAGGGTATTGCCGGGAGGCAAGGACAAGGTCGATATCGACCGGAGGTTCATCATATCCGTTGTCCGGACCAGGGAATCAATCGTCAACGAGGTGTTCGGGATCGATATGGACGATAACGGTCCCCGAGACCAGCTCTTCCAGGCGGCTTTCCACGATATCGGCCAGGTCATGGGCGTCCCGCAACGGGAGATCGCCATCGACACCGATATGCAAGGTCACCTCACGGGAGCTGCCATAGTCGTGGACCCAGATCCGATGGGGGGATAGAACACCCTCGACCGAGAGCACGGTCTGGATTATCCTCTTTTCCAACTCGGGTGAAGGTTCGCCACCCATCAGGATCCTGACCGCCCCCGACCCCAGGCTCATCCCCGAGTAGATGATGAAGCCACCAATGACCAGCGTCAATAGGTCGTCCATAAAACCCGCCCCTGCCCAGACCCCGATCAATCCGATTCCCACGGCCAACGAGGTCAGAGCGTCAAGGCGATGGTGCAGCGCGTCGGCGCAGATCAGTTGGGAGTCCTCGGCCCTGCCCAGGCCATAGATGTACTGGGCCATGGCCTCCTTGATGGCCGCGGTGGCGAAGATGAAGAGAATGGTGGCCGGCCCGGCCTGGATATCCCGGGAGGAGCCACCCCAGATGCTACCCAGGGCTGTTCGTCCCAGTTCCAGGCCGATGACCACCAGCAGCACCGCCATGATCAGGGTCCCGATATACTCGGCCCGGCCATGACCGTAGGGATGGTGAGCGTCAGGCGCCTTGGCCGCCGCCCAGAGCCCCAACAGGACCAGAAGGGTGGTGAAACTGTCCGAAAGGGAGTGGAAACCGTCGGCCACCACCGACAGGGAGTTGATATGCCAGCCCAGAGCCAGCTTGCCCAGGAACAGGACCCCGTTCCCACCCAGGCTGATATAAACCGCCAGGCGGGCTCCCGGGGATAGACGGGATAGCAAGGCATCAGGGTCTTTGCTTGTTTGTCGATCGGCATGCTCAGGCTCGGGGGCCATCTCTCTTGGAGGAGGAGAGGGGTTTAATGGCTTATGCCAGCCCATCGATCAGTCAGTCAGTCAGTCAGTCAGTCAGGAAAAAGTCCGGTCGGGTCCGGTCCGACAGTTGGGATACAGGGCTGGAAATTATTGTCATCGTTGGAGAACTCGACCGCGCATTTTCCATCCTCGCCACATGATAGCAAGACCAATCGGTCGGTAAGGTTCGAGATACTGTGTTCGGTCTCCTCCGGGATGTCCACTTTCGTACCTGGCAGCAACACTATCTCATGGGCGGGGTCAGAACCTACCTTCAACCCCAGCCTGCCCTCCCTGAGATTCAGGATGTAGTTGGACGGATGCTTGTGACTCCAACTTTCACTGGGTTTGAGTTCGACATGAGTGCCAAATCCAACGAGTGTTTCTGTCATACAGTATGTTTTTGTCGATGATAACATATAAATTTTTCCGCACCGATATCACCCGATAAGGAAAGGACCGACCCCCTCCGGTGTGCTATTGGGGGTGCTGTTCCGTGCCCTGCGCTGTGTCCAGTCCGGTGTCCTGCCCGGTGTGCTGCCCGGTGTGCTATCCGGTGTCCTGTCCCGTAGCCCTGTCCGGTGTACTGTGCAGTGTGCTGTCCGGCACTGTCCCTTACCCTGTTCGATGTGTTGTCCGGTTTCCTGCTGTGTCCTGTTCGTGGTTCGGCCAGGTCTATTTATAATCACATGGATTTCAAAGGGTGATACCGGCCCCCGGTACCAGGAGCGCGAAGACCATGGAGATCATCAGAGCCGACAACGTGACCAAGATCTACGATACAGGTGAGGTACGCGTGGAAGCCCTGCGAGGTCTGACGCTGTCGATCCAGCGAGGCGAGATGGTGGCGGTCATGGGCCCGTCCGGGTGTGGCAAGACCACCCTGCTCAACTGCCTGTCGGGCATCGACGATGTCACCTCGGGTACCGTTACCATCGAAGGGACCAGGCTGGACGCCATGAACGACCGGGCCCGGACCCATTACCGTGCCCAACGCATGGGTTTCGTCTTCCAGCTCTACAATCTGCTGCCGGTACTGACGGCCATCGAGAACGTGGAGCTGCCCCTGCTCCTGGGCGGCACATCGCCGGCCAGGGCGCGACAGCAGGCTGCGGGTATGCTGGCGACCGTGGGCCTGGAAGGCTGGGAGGGGCACAAGCCGGCCCAGCTATCCGGGGGTCAGCGGCAGCGGGTGACCGTCGCCCGGGCCCTGGTCAACAAGCCGGCCATCGTCTGGGCCGACGAGCCCACCGGGGACCTGGACTCCAAGATGGCCGAGGAGGTAATGGACATCATGTGCGAGCTCAACCGCACCCAGAACCAGACCTTCGTGGTCGTGACCCATGCCCAACGGGTGGCCGCCAGGGCTCACAGGACGCTCATCATGGCCGATGGTCGGGTGGTCAATGAGGTGGCCAATGATAGCCATGGGGCCAACAAAGCCAATGAGACCTTTGAGGCTAACGAGGCCAACAAAGCCAATGAGACCTTTGAGGCTAGCGAGGCCAACAAAGCCAATGAGACCTTTGAACCCAACAAGGCCCAAGAGGCAAACGATATCAATAAGGAGGGTTCACCGGTCATTGTACCTGACGAGCCTTCAAAAAAGGATGATGGAAGTGAGAAGACTCCGGATATCGCTCCAGAGGCCTGATCCATGGAGATCCGCCTCACAGTAACCTCCACAGCCTGGGTACTGCTGGTCTTCACCACGATAACCCTGGCCTTTATCGGCATCCTGGTCTACCGGAACCGACTACTCTTTTCCATGGCCTGGCGCAATCTGTTGCGTCGCAGATCCAACGCCGCGCTGGTTGTGGCGGGTCTGCTCATCGGCACCGCCATCATCTCGGGCTCGATGGTCATGGGCGATACCCTGGACAACATCTTCACCTCCGAGGTCTACAGCGCCAGCGGCGAGAACGATGAACTGGTCCTGGGCTTCGATCCGCTGGGGGGCTTCAAGAGCTTCAACGAATCCTTCTACCACGAGTTGAAAGAGAACGAGACCATCGTCAGGCTGATGGATCGGGGCATCATCGACGGCATCGCCCCGGTCCTGCTCAGGGAGGGCGCGGTCATCCTGCTGGACGAGGAGGGGAACTGGTCCCAGGGCGAACCCCGGGTCAACCTCATCGGTATCGACCCGGTAGCCGAGGCCGACTTCGGTCGGGGTCCCTTTGTCGGACTGGATCTCAAGACTGACGGCTCGGGGGTCGCCCTGAACCACGAACTGGCCAGGGAGCTGGGCGCCGGTGTGGATGACCGACTCCTGATCTTCCCGGTCCGCCCCGATCTGGGAACCGATTTCAATGTCTCGGTGGTGGTCACAAAGGTCTTCCCGGAAGGACACGGCGACGCCGACCTGATGGGTGACGAGAATCTTTTTATGGATCTCGACCGGGCCCGGGAGCTATTCGATGAACCCGGTCAGATCAATGGCCTGCGCATATCGAACCGGGGCGGTATCCGCAATGAGGCCGACAAGACCGAGACTGTCTACAACGCAGTGAACGATACCCTGAACCACATGGTGGGGCTGGAGGACCTGGGCCGGTCGGTGGTCATGGGTAACCTGACAGTTCTGGTCACCGAGACCCTGCTGGAAGAGGATTTCTTTGAACGTCTGGAAGCGAATGAGGATGTCATTGACGCCATCCCGCTTCTGGCCATACCGGTGAGTCAGCAGAAGGCCGACGGGACGCGGGATGGCAAAGGGACCGATGACGGAACCGGTGGTAAAGGAACCGATGGTAAAGGAACCGATGGTAAAGGAACCGGTGGTAAAGGAACCGATGGTAAAGGAACCGATGATAATGGTTCAGCCGATGAGGCCCTCGACGATCTTCCGGGCCATCCCCTGTTGCTGGGTGTCGACCTGCCCGATGAGCTGGCGATCCTGGAGCCCGGCATCCTGTACACCAGCATAGAGCTGGCAGCGAGATACAATCTGACCGACCAGGCCAACCTGACCATCGTTATGACCGGTGACAACGTGTCACTGGATATCGAAGTGATGGACCTGTCGGCACTGGGACTGACCATCCCGTCCACCGGTGAGTTCATCGGGATCGTCGGGGGCTCGACCGCCCGGACCCTGCTCTTCGGGGATGAGGGTTTCCTGGCCGCCAACGGGGTTCTCGTATCCACCATCGAAGGGGTCAACGGGACCGAGGTGCTGGCCCAGGAGATCACCCTGGCCGAGACCGGGCTCTCGGTCATGAAGTTCAAGCATGATATGCTGGAGCAGGCCGAACAGATATCCCGGATGATAACCCAGATGTTCCTGGTCATGGGCCTCTTCTCCATCGTCGCCGGCATCATGCTCATCGTCAATATCTTCGTGATGCTGGCCTCCGAGCGCAGGGGCGAGATGGGCATCTCCCGGGCTCTGGGCATGCAGCGGAGCCACCTGCTGGAGCTCTTCCTGTTCGAAGGGGTCAT
>CAYSUX010000210.1:1637-5248 GCA_964434315.1 uncultured archaeon | reverse complement strand
ATCACGATCTGCAGCAGGAGGAGGCCAGAGAAGCATGAGGGGGATGCTTCTCTGAATTATCTTCAGGTCACTCTCCATCCAACCTCCCCCACCCCGCCAATGCTCCGCATTGGCTCCCGCCCAGATGCTTCTTCGGCTCGATGAGGGGACAAGGAGAGCCTTTTCAGCACCATCGTCATGTGTCGTACTTCAAGTTTACCTTACAAACAATTCAAAATCGTGATTCTTAAATACGATAAGGTTGTCAAGCCCCATCCATGCCAGGGTCTATGGAGGAGCACCTAGCCTCCCTGACGGCACACGAGGTGCCAGACGACAGGGATATCCAGTGGGGCCACTGCGCTATCTGTGGTACATGGTTCATCCAGGACATGGGCTGTCCCTACTGCCACGGCAACCCCGACAATGTCAGGCGTTGAGCCTAATCTCGATTGGCGGAGCTGACGCTGATTGACCCATTATTCATACTAGAAAGAAGGCCAGAGGAGGCCTGATATTGGAGGTGACGCCGGCCTTTGTTCTCAGTGCTCTAGAAGGATAGAACCTTGAGGAGGCGCCCACGGGTGCTGGGGCTGACAATGCCGATTTCTGTTGATGAGCGGAAAGTTGCGGCTGGGCCCCCATTTTGGCACAGGTAGGTCGCCTGTTTATCCGGGTACAAATGGAAAAGCATAAATAATCCGTCAAAAGATGAGACTACAGTGGTTATAAAACTTGTGTCGATTTTGGTGAAAGTATATACGTTCTTTCCAGATACATTCAAGAAGTTTACCATAATTGTTATGCTTCTATATAAAATTTATTTTAAAAAGGGTTCTGGTGTACCACAAGACTTTTATGATTAATCAATAAAGTGATATTCACAGGAAAAGATCCTGGAGTACGCCAATATGACCGGAATGAATAGATCGGAAATAGACCGTGGCCCTGATGGGACGCTGGTGGATATCTGGGGGATATCCGTTGGATATCCCCTGGACATATGCAACGGATATACAATGCATATGGAAATCATATACAAGCATATGGAACCTATCTGGCGACTCCCACGGGTCGAACCTGAAAGATTGTGATATTATGGCTAAGATACTGAAGATCCCCGTCATCGGGGACATGAAAGGAAAGGTCGGACAGGTCGTGGTACGGCGCAGGGACGGCAAATACTATGTCGCCACCCCGCCCATCCGCGACAAGGATCCGACCGACAAGCAGCTCGAACATCAAAAGAAGTTCAAGCGGGCCATTCGATACGCCCGCCGGGCCACCGATGAGGACTCCCCCTCCCGGGAGGCTTACGAAGAAGCGGCCGAGACCGTCCATGATGGGAGAACTCCCATGAACCTGGCGGTGGCCGACTGGTTCCACCCGCCCGAGATCGACGAAGTGGACTTCGGTGACTACCATGGCAAGGCCGGGGACAAGATATTCATCTATCTGAACAACGACGCCAAGGTCAAACGGGTCTGGATGGTCATCAGCGATGGTGACGGTACAGAGCTGGAGCGGGGTGAAGCCACCCGGTCACGGACCCTGGAGTGGTTCTACACCACCACCGTGGACCTCCCCGGTGAGGATGCGACCTTCGTCATCACCATCAGGGACCTGCCTGGCAACACCTCCATCTCGACGCTGGATAAGCATATGGAGACCAACACCGCCATGGCCGGTCTGGAGACCGGGTCCGTCGTGGACCCGAACGAGATGAACCTGGAGACGGAGCCGGTGGCCCTGGTGGAGGAGGAACCTGAAACCGACAACACCGATGACGCTCCCGACGAGGGACTGGAAGGCGATGACGCCGAGCCGTTCCCGGAGGATGAACTAGAGACCGAAGCCTGAGGTGCAAGTGATACAGTGATACTAAACGAGTCGCAAGGGTCGGTCTCTTTCTTGCCATTTCTTTCTAGATCGGCCTTTGCGGCTCCCCCCTTTTTTCACAGAGGAAATGAAACACCAGTACCAACGATGTGATTGAATGAAATTCGAGATCTACAGAGACGTGGCAGACGAGTACCGCTGGCGTCTAAGAGCCGACAACCACAAGATAATCGCCCATGGCGAGAGCTACAAGAACAAGCAGGACTGCCTGCACTGCATCGACCTGGTCAGGGACCTGGGCGAGGAGACACCAGTGGAGGACCTGACCAAGTAGAGCTTCTACTTGGAGGTCTTTCAGGAGTGATCATGATGGCCAAAATACTGGGTAACAAGTTTCCGTTCGGTCCAGTGACCGGCAAGATCGGTAACGTGATCATACGGCGAAGAGGCAAAATGTACTACGTCACCAGCCTCCCGGTGAAAAGGAAAGCGCCCTCGCCGAAACAGCTGGCCCATCGAAAGAAGTTCGCCAAGGCCATCGAGTACGGCAAGATGGCCACCCGCCCGGGATCTCCGTTCCTGGAAGTCTACGAAGGGCTGGCCCGGAACAAGTACAAGAGCCCCATGAACATGGCAGTGGCCGACTGGTTCCAGGAACCGAAGATAGAGAACGTGGACCTGTCAAGGTATCATGGATTGGTGGGGGATGTTATATTCATCAGGGCCGGGAAGGTACGAGGACCCATCGCCGGTGTGGAGGTGGTGGTGTTGGACCAGGAGGGCTGTGAAGTAGAACGAGGCAATGCAGTTCAAGATCCAATGTTGGCCGATGAGTGGAGCTATACGGCCACCTCAGCCGTGGTCACACGCAAGGCCAAGGTCATGGTCACCGTGAAGGACCTGCCGGGCAATACCGACGAGGACAGGCTGGAGAAGAAACTGGAGGATAACTGAGATTGACGCGATCCTTTCACATACCAAACCGAGTCGCAGAGGTCGAATTTTTTTCGCCTTTTTTCTTCGACCTTTGCGGCTCAACATTCGCATCACAGTGACAAGCGTCACGCAAGATAACGAGTCGCAAAGGCCTACTTTTTTCATCTAAGGACGAGTTCATACACTGCCTTTGCGGCTCAACAATCTCTTCACGGTGACAAGTGTCACGTGGTAAAACGAGTCGCAAAGGTCGGTCCTTTTTTCCTTCCTTTTTTCCCGCCGGCCTTTGCGGCTCACCTTCCTTTTCAACGGCGCCATGTCGAACCACAGTTCTAATACTCATCCCAACATCCACGCGCCATGTCAGACCCTGGTGGAATCAACAACCTGCAGGCCCTGGGAGCCGTCCTGCTGGTCGGGCTCCTGATCGTGGCCGGTATCTGGAGCGCCACACGCGACAGCGATGACGACGATGCCAACGAGCCTGGGAACAGGGCACCCACCATCGAGCTCGTCTCGCCATTGAACGGCTCAACCCTGAATTCCACATCACCACTGTTGGTCTGGAACGCATCGGACCCGGACGATAATCCCCTGGTCTACCAGGTCAAGCTGGCCCCGATAGGCGAGGAGCTGACGGTCCAGTATAATGCATTCACCGAGACCTGGAGGGTCACCAACCTGACTCCTGGGGTCAGCTACAACTGGTGTGTTGAGGTCGATGATGGGCAAGTGTCAAACAGCAGTGAGGTCTTCACCTTCCACATCGAAGCCCTGCCTGTCAATCGCCCTCCGTCGGTGGAGCTCATCTCGCCGCAAAACGATACGACCCTGAATTCCACATCGCCCAAGTTGGT
>CAYSUX010000210.1:0-1627 GCA_964434315.1 uncultured archaeon | reverse complement strand
CATAAGTAGTCCTATGTCTGCAACACTATTTCAATACTCGACGTTTTTGCGTTCTTCTGTAGGTCCTGCATTCCACCAACTCAACGAGCTGGACGGCCACAAACCTGACTCCTGGGACCAGCTATGTCTGGTGTGTTAATGGTACCGACGGAGAGGCCTCCAACACCAGCGAGCTGTTCACATTCCACATCGACTACACCGAGCGGGCTTTGGAGATAATGGCCGGAATGAATCTGTCACAGAAGATAGGGCAGATGATCACCGGGACGGTTGGAAGGTTCAGTGGAGACCTAGAGCAGAAAACCAATATGATAAAAGCAGGCGAACTAGGAGGGGTATTGACCTACCGCGAAGAGGTGACCACAGACGCCAAAGGCATCCTGAATTTCACTAACGACCTTCAAAATCACTCATTGAACTCAACGGGAGTACCGCTACTAATGATAGGTGATTTTGAAGGCGGTAAGATGATGGAGTATGCCAACCTTATGAGTGAGTGGCCTAACCCAATGACACTTGGTGCCGCAAATGACTCTGGACTTGCTTATGACTTGGGGAGATACTACGGGACTGAGATGTCCGCATTGGGATTCAATATGGCTTATGCGCCAGTGTTCGATGTGAACACCAATCCCGATAATCCCATCATCGCCGTGCGCTCATATGGCTCTGATCCAGAACTTGTGACCAATATGGGATTGCAAGTTATCGCCGGCAACAGGGACGCAGGTATCATCTCCACGATCAAGCATTTTCCAGGTCATGGAGATACAAGCGTCGATTCCCATTCAGGCCTCAACATCCTGAATTTCACACGGGAAAGGGTCTACTCGGTGGAATTGGCTCCTTTTGCCGCCGCCATCGAGGCCGGGGTGCCAGCGATAATGACCGCCCATATCTCGATACCTGTCCTAGATGATACTAACGCACCAGCGACTCTATCCAAGCCAATACTAACTGATCTCGTGCGGGGTGAGTTCGGTTTCGAGGGCGTTATTGTCACCGATTCTATCGGCATGGGAGCTATTGCCGCTTACCTCGCTCAAAACAACATGACCCGTGAGGAAGGTGCAGTATTAGCCATCAATTCCGGTTCTGACATTCTTCTTTGGACTGGTAACTACGATGAGTTGCGGATGTTCCACACAGTGTTAGTGGACGCAGTGAACTCGGGGAACATCACCCAGGAGAGGGTCAATGAATCGGTCCTCCGCATTCTGGTGATGAAACTCAAATTCGGTCTTTTTGACCGCTATCCCGTTTCATTTGATAATCTCGAACTCCTAAGGGCTCCGGAGCATGTCGCCACTGCCAGAGAGATAGCTTATAATTCGATAGTGATTGTGAACAGCACCGCCGGACTCTTGCCTTTGAACCTGTCAAGAGATAAGCCTATCCTAATCATCAGCCCTAACAACCTCCTTCAGGAGGATGGGAATCTATCCCTGGTTAACTTCCTGAGGGCCAAAGAATACAACGCGACCGGATTGATGATCGGTCATTCGGTTTCTTCACAGGATTATGACGATGCGCTAGAGCAAGCCAACGAGAGTGCCCTTGTGATCCTGGCCACTCACCATTTCTCATGGAATCCTAGTTATTATGGAAACTCGCAGATTGAATTAGC
>CAYSUX010000209.1:0-5268 GCA_964434315.1 uncultured archaeon | reverse complement strand
TATCTCAAGGTAAAATGGCCTGCCGCGCCGCGAAAATGACGTGTGTGCCATGAATTCCAGGGGGTTCTATATATGGTATATTATATGTTGATTATATTATATGTTGACAGGATGTTGAATGTTGAATGTTGAATGAAGCTTGATCGTTGGATGTTGGATTGAATGGAACGGTATCTTGTCAGGCGGCAGGCGGCAGGCGGTAGGCGGCAGGCCAAAAGACCTAAAGGGGGCGCCCTGCTGCATTTCAGGTGAATATGCCATCCGATGACGGTGAGCTGAATCTCTGGCGCTTCCTGGCCCGGGCCCGCGCTGACCATGGGCCGGAGCCGGCGGTGGTCGACGGGCGGCGCAGATCGACCTACCATCGGGTGGGCCAACGGGTCGATGACCTGGCCCGGTTCATCATGGACCCTGGGCCGGATCATGGTCCTGGTCTGGACCCGGGAGACCGGATGGCGGTCCTGCTGCCCAATTGCCTGGAGTTCTTCGAGACCTACTTCGCGGCGGCGGGAGCGGGGGTCATCCTGGTTCCCCTGAACGTCCGGCTGACCGCCGACGAGTTGGCCCATATCCTGGGGGATTCGGGAACCCGTCTGCTGGTGGCCGGAGCCGGGCACCGGGATATCCTTGAACGGCTGGCCCGTTTGGACACCCCGTTGGAAGGGCTGATCCTGTGCGATGGACCCAAAACCGAAGGTCCTACCAGTTTCGGTGCCCTGCCGGTCCACAGGTACGAAAGGGAGGTGACCGGAAGGCGCAAGGGCCTAGAGCCTGACCTGGCCGGTAAGGATGAGGTGGCTCAGATCTACTACACCAGCGGCACCACCGGTCGACCCAAGGGCGTCATGCTGACCCATGGCAATGTCTGTCTCCATGCCCGGGCGGCCATCCGGGAGCTGGGGATCACACAGCGCGAGGTCTGGGGTCATTTCGCCCCCATGTACCACCTGGCCGACGCCTGGGCCACCTTCGCCGTGACCGCTGCCGGGGGCCGCCATGTCATGCAACCTCGCTTCTCGGCCCAGGCGACCCTCAGGGCCATCCAGGACGAGAAGGTCACCCTGACGAACCTGGTCCCCACCATGCTGAATCTAATGGTCAATGAGCCCTCGGTCGGTGAACTCGACCACTCGAGCCTGAGATTGCTCCTGAGCGGCGGGGCGCCCATCGCTCCCGGGCTGGTACGCCGCACCATGGCCGTCTTTGGCTGTGATTATGCCCAGACCTATGGCATGACCGAAACCAGCCCCTACCTGACCCTGAGCCTGCTGCCCGACCATCTTCGTGAATTGCCCAAAGAGCGGCAACTGGCCTACAAGGCCCGTACCGGCCGCCCCTTCGCGACAGTGGAGCTCAGGGTCGTGGACCCCGAAGGCCGGCAGGTGGCCGATGATGACCGGCAGGTGGGGGAGATATGGGTCAGGGGACCCACAGTGACCCCTGGATACTGGAACCGACCTGCCGGGGCCGCCTCTGCCTCAACCTCAGCCTCAGCCTCAGCCTCCACCGGTAAAGTTGGCACAGTCGGTAAAGCCGGCAAAGCTGGTTCTGACAGTCAAACAAGCTCGACGGCCTTCGCTCCCGGGGGTTGGTTGCGCACCGGCGACCTGGCCACCATCGACAAGGAGGGCTTTGTCAACATCGTGGACCGGGCGAAGGACATGATAATCAGCGGGGGCGAGAATATCTACTCTCTGGAGGTGGAGCATGTCCTCTACGAGCATCCCGGAGTGCTGGAGGCCGCCGCCTTCGGCCTGCCGGACGAACTCTGGGGTGAGCGGGTGGCCGTGGCGGTGGTGGCCAGACCGGGACGCGATCTCTCTGTGGATGAGTTGGTCGCCTTCATCAGGGATAGACTGGCCGGATTCAAGGTTCCAAGATCCATCTTCTTTCTGGACGAGCTTCCCAAGACCGGCTCAGGCAAGATAATGAAACGCAGGCTCAAGGAGGAGCTTGTTTCCCGGAGCCCGTGAACCCGGAACCGGAACCTCATCCAGGCTATGGAAATTATTCTCAGTCAGTCTGTTAGTCTGTTCAATCGAGAGGTTCGCAGTCAATCTGTTCAATCGAGAGGTTCTCGGTCAATCTATCCAATCGAGAGATTCTCGGTCAATCTATCCAATCGAGAGATTCTCGGTCAATCTATCCAATCGAGAAGTTCTCGGTCAATCTGTTCGATCGAGAATCCGAGGACCGGTCCGGGCGTGATCCCGGCAAAGGGTCGGACCGGTCCGGATAGAAAAAGAAGTGGGGGGTATTCCCCCCAGATAGTTCCAGAGAAGGTATAGCCATGCCCCGTTTTCCAGAGGGGCGACCAACGGTTCACCGGTAACATATTAACCATTCCCTGAGCAATCGGTACCAACCTATGACAAACCTTTCCTGTCCTATCGATCAGATCAGATCGGGGTATCCTTCAACGGCCTTTGAATCGAAACTGGAAATGACATGAAAATCGACGAACGTCGAAATTCCTTCACGATTACCGTAATTGAGAATTGCCCGACCATATGAAAAACGACAATAAGTCAATTCCCGCACAATGAATATCCAGAATGATAACTGTGGGCGGGAAAAACATGGAAAAAGGCAGGGAAAAGTACAGGACGCCGTCTGCCGGAAAAGAGAGGTGGGGGGGTGCCAGGTCCCCCCAGATTGTTCCAGAGAAGGTATATGCCATGCCCGCATCCAGTGCGAGCATTCCAACGTTGGGTCAGGAGGGTATAAGGCCTTCACTGGCAGACAGTTCCCTATCTATTACGACCCATTGCCTGGATGGGGTTGTGGCTCAATCGGCCCGGGCTTCCAGCCACCGTTCGGCCTCGATGGCGGCCATGCAGCCCGACCCGGCGGCGGTGACGGCCTGACGGAAGACATGGTCCTGAACATCCCCGCAGGCGAATACGCCCTCGACGCTGGTACGGCTTGAGTCGGGGGCGGTCACCAGGTAACCCTTCTCGTCCTTCTCCAGTTGGTCACCGAAGATGGCCGTGTTGGGGGAATGGCCGATGGCCAGGAAGACCCCCTGGGTGGGATGCTCCTCGATCCGGCCGGTCTTCAGGTTTCGCAATTTGATCCCGGATACCGTCTCGTCACCCAGGATATCCTCCACCACATAGGAGAGCAGGAAATCGATCTTGGGGTTATCCCGGGCTTTCTTCTGCATGAACCTGGAAGCGCGAAGCTCGTCGCGACGGTGGATGACGGTCACCTTGGAAGCGAACTTGGTGAGGAACACCGCCTCTTCCATGGCGCTGTCACCCCCACCCAGGACCATGATCGGCCGGTCCCTGAAGAAGAAGCCGTCACAGGTGGCGCAGGCCGAGACCCCGCTGCCCAGAAGCCTCTTTTCGGCCTCGAGCCCCAGGAATCGGGCGGTGGCGCCGGTAGATATGATCACCGTTCGAGCCAGGTGGGAACCGTTCTCGGTGGTTATCTTGAAAGGTCGTTGGCTCAGATCGACCTCTGTGACCGAGGTGAACTCGAAACGGGTGCCGAAGTTCTCGGCCTGGTTCTTGAGCCGCTGCATCAGCTCGGGGCCCAGTATCCCCTCTGGGAAACCCGGGAAGTTTTCCACCTCGGTGGTGATGGTCAACTGGCCCCCCGGCTGGATCCCTTCCAGGACCAGGGGTCTTAGATCGGCCCGGGCGGTGTAGATGGCGGCGGTCAGGCCCGCCGGGCCCGAGCCGATGATTATCACATTCTCGATATCTTCTTTTTGGGTCATGTACGCAACCGGCGACCAAAGACGCTCAGTACATTTTAATCTTGGGGTGAGCTGGGAATCGCAGACGCGAGGGCCAATCCGTGAGCCATCGACGCCTCTTCATCGGCCCGATCATCGCCGGCAGATGCCCGGGCTGTTAGGGCGGACTCGGTTATCAGCTCGTTTCCCATCTCCAATCGCAGAAAATCACTGACCGCTATCGTGGGGACTCCGGTGGCCTCCTGGATCCCGGCGGCCTGGGTCTCGGGGTCTTTTCGTATCATGCGCAGGCCAAAGTGGTTGAGCAGGGCCATCTCGGGCTTGATTGTCTCGATCAGGGTCTGGCTGTCGAGGGAGCAGAGGTGGCCTGGTATCTGCTCGTTGTTGGGGGTCGTTGTCGGCAAAATGAGCACCCTGGCACCCTGGTGGGCCTGGAGGAGCTCCCCGGTGAAGGCGGTATCGGCGATGTAGGAGATGATCCCGTTGTTGGTATGGATCTTGAAGCCCACAGTGGACGGGTCGGAGTGGTCCGAAGGGGTGGCCTGGACAACTAGGGGTCCAAGGAGTAATTTCGAACCCACGGTCAGGACCTGGCGGTTACCGGCCCGGGCCTGATGGAAAGGGTGGATCGGGGGCGGACCACCTTCCAGCCCATCCAGGGCGCTGATCGACCCGGCCAGGAAGCCGTTTGGGTCACGGCCCATGGGATTCATGGCCTCCAGCAGGATAGGGGCGTCCACGTAATGGTCGGGATGCCCGTGGCTGATGAGCAGTGCGTCGGTGTCGCGAGGATCGATACCGATCCGATGGAGGTTCACCAGGGCCCCGGGGCCGGGATCGATATGGATCCTAACCCCGTCTTCCAGGTACAGGCCTCCGGTTGCCCGGGCCTGTGTGATGGTCGCGAAACGGCCACCCCCGCTGCCCAGGAAGGTCAATCGAGTCATGGGCCCGGGCAGCAGTGTCGGGTTGATAGTCTTTTGGTTAACTAACCAGTATCGAAGCTAGCCCCGGCTCCGCCTGAAACTTCCCACAACGAAAACGATCCCCAGCAGGACCAGGAGACCGAAGAACCCATAGAGCAGGAGGTCGGCCAGATCGAAATAATGGTAGGTAGTGGAGCTTCCCCATTCTTCTTCGACGGTCTCGCTTGTCTTGCGCAAAGTGGGGTTCTGGCCTGTGACCACGACTGCCAGGAACGCGGTGAACACGACCACCGCTGCAATGCCGATGAAGTTCTGGAACTTCTCGTAATCCATCATTCACACCCGAGGTAGCATAGCTTTTTGAAGGCGATGGTACGGGTTTTGAGAGTCGAAGCCCCATCCTGAAATCTCTCAAGTCGCTGTATCTTGATTGAAAAGAGGGATGCGGGTGTCTTTGGAGTTCGCCAGATCATCGAAGAACACCGAAGTCGCCGTATCCCGACTGAAAGGAGGGATGCGGGTGTCTTTGGAGTTCGCCAGATCATCGAAGAACACCGAAGTCGCCGTATCCCGACTGAAAGGAGGGATGCGGGTGTCTTTGGAGTTCGCCAGATCATCGAAGAACACCGAAGTCGC
>CAYSUX010000208.1:0-5291 GCA_964434315.1 uncultured archaeon | reverse complement strand
TTTCAGTATGAACGGGGGAATAAAATCCCCCCTCCAACCTGCCGCCTCCGCCGCCACTGCCGCCCCCACAGCCGCCTCCGCCCACCCCGGCCCGCACCACCACGGGCTCCGGTCGGCGGCCGTGGCCGCGAGCGCCGAGCGCAACGAGGGGCCGCGGTCGCCGGGTTGGCGCTGCTGGTGATGATGGTGCTACTGGCCTCTGGTGAGGTGGAGGCGTTCCCCGGGATGTAATGTAAACAGAAACCAAGATATCGAAATCAGTTCAAGCACGAATCCTAGAGCCTTAGTCGCCGGGAACCCTCTTCAATTCAATGACGTGATGAGATAAAGGAGAAGAAGCGGGACCATATCCCCGGTCCCAAAGGGTGTGTTTCTGTTGCGGATAGAAACTCAGACGTATCTTAGAGATACAATATTCTTATATGGCTGCTGCTAAATAAGTTTTGTGTGCCGGCGTCGCCTAGTCAGGCCAATGGCGTGAAGCTTAAGACTTCGTGTTTCTGTTGCGGAAACCATGGGTTCAAATCCCATCGCCAGCGCTTTCCCTCTAATAAGACTTAGATCATATGGTATGTGCAAAATTATATCCGAAACCCGGCCACCACGGCTCCATAGCCACTTTTTAGACCTCCCCCCTTACCGGCCCGTTACTTCATGCCCGCGCCTCCGGAAGAGTCCTCCACCGCCCCTTCGGCAGAGTCCCCGGTGAGATCACCATCATCGTCATCATCGCCGGCTCCGCCGTCGTCTCGGCCTCCCCTCAGCCTCACCGACCTGCGCCGTGTCGGCCCTGCCCTCGCCGGAAAGCTCATAGGTCATTTCGGTTCCGAGGCTGCGGCGCTGGCGGCCCTGGACAGCGGTGACCTGACCAGCCTGGCCGAGGTGGAGGGTGTCGGGGCCAACCTGGCCCTGCGTCTGGCCAGGGATCACCGACGGATGACGACCGGTAGCCCTGCCGGGAACGACGGTGACTCCGGGTATCTGGCTACCTCCGAGGCCCGCAGGCTATGGGAACGGATCATCCAGCTCATATCGGGCTTTGCTCCCAACGGCCATGTGCGAGACCAGCTCAGGCTGCTGGAGCCCTTGCCGGCCAGCCGACGGACGGCCATCAAGGCTCGCAGGCTTCGGTTTGGCCAGGCCCTGGAACTCCACCAACTCCTGACCTTTGAGCAGCGAGAGCGACTCATGGCTCTCCTGGGGGAGCTGGCGCCGATCCGGGAGCCGCCGGCCACTCCCACCCGGGGACGCAGGGTCATCGTCACCACCTCGGACAGGGCCCATGAGCGACTCCAGGCGGTATCCGACCATTGCCGCCTCTACCGGCTGGGCGAGGAGGAGAGCCACCGGGATTACCTGGGCTTCGATCGCCTGACCTGGGTGGGCTCCGGAAGCCCGGATCGCCTACCCCCGGGATGGGAGCGGATGGATGAGGGAACGCCCCTCGAGGAGCTGGTGCCCGAGGCGATCACCGCCTGGTTCCACCACAACCGGAAAGCCCTGTCGGCCCTTGCCGACCTGGGTGAGCTGGCAGTCGATCTTCCCGCCCATCCCCTGGTCGGGGAGCTCCGGGGTCTGGCACCAAAACTGGGAGGCCTGAGTGAACTGATGGGCCTGTGCGCGCCAGGCGGTCTCGACGGTGCCAACGATGTTCTGGAGGCCCTGGCCCTGGCTCGAAAGGAGCTGTCAGGACGCCTGGGAGATGTCCAGCTCTGGGTCAATCAGGAGATAGATCGGAAGGTCGGTCAGGCCAGTCTGACCCTGGAAGGTCGGCAGATGCTGGCCGCCCTGCAGGATCGCCAGGGACGCCGTCTTCAGGGGCTTGTGGCCTCGGAGGTGGAACCCTTGCTGGAGGAGATCACCCGGGCCGGCGAGTCCCGTATAATCTCCCTTATCGGGCCCCTGGGCCTGAACGTTCCCAACACCCTTTTCGCCCCCACAGTTCCCAGGGAACTGGAGCCCCGGGCCATCCAGGAGATCGAACGGGATCTGGAGGCCATATACCACCGGACCCTCCTCACCGAACTGCGCCAGGCGGCCCGTGATCTCGGCCCCCTGCGGGAGGGGTGTCGCGACGGGTTGCGCCTCGCCCGGCGACTGGCCCTGGAGCTGACCATCGCCCGGTGGGCCGACAGGTTCGGTTTGACCATGCCCCGGCTGGAGTTCGATGGGTCCACCGGTCTTGCCCTGGAGGGCGGTCGGCATCTCTTTCTCTACCACCAGGAGCTGGATGGCGGCCCGGCGGTCGAGGCGGTCGATTATGGCCTGGGCTCGGTAGCCCGGGAGAATGACAGGCAGGCGGTGGCCCTGCTCTCGGGAGCCAACTCGGGAGGCAAGACCACCTTGCTCGAGCTTGTTGCCCAGACCCTGGCCCTGGCCCAAGCCGGACTGCCGGTCCCTGCGCGAAAGGCCCGGGTCGGCTCCTGTGCCCGGCTCCATCTTCTGGCCAAGGTGACCTCCACCCAGTCGGCAGGCGCCCTGGAGCGAACCCTGAAGCAACTGGCGGCGGTGGTCTCCGATCCGGCGTCCAAGGTGTTGCTGGCCGACGAACTCGAGGCTATCACCGAGCCGGGAGCCGGGGCGCGGATCATGGCCGGTCTGCTCGAAGCGGCCTCGGCCAGTCCCAACAATCTCCTGTTGATGGTCTCCCACCTGGCCGAACAGATCCGGGAGGCCACCGACATAGACCTGAGGATAGATGGGATCGCTGCGGTGGGATTGGACGAGGATTATAACCTCATCGTCGAACGCACACCCAGGCGTGACTACCTGGCCCGTTCCACTCCCGAGCTCATCATCCGCCGACTTCTCGAGCAGACCACCGGAGAGCGTCGGAAGGTCCTGGAACAGGTGATGGCCAAGTTCGAGGATACGGGTGATGAATGCTCAATCGACAGGTCATCACGCGCGTAAGGAGCACAAAGAACGATACTGATACTGAGATTGATACTGAGATTGATACTGAGATTGATACCGAGATTGAGATAATCCCTGGTGGACGGGGCAGAACGATTGAACAAAATCCTGGTAACCATCGATGATAGGTAGCCCACAAGATTTTATTGGGTTCTGTCATGTCCCGGGACGGAGACTCGCAATGGAAGAACGAGCCCGGGAGCTACTCGCCACTCATATCGGGGACCGCGACCTCACCCAGGAGAAGGACATCGTGGGACTCGACTGGTCGAAGGCCGACCTGCGGGGCTACAATATGGCCCATTGCGAACTATCGGCACCTGGCCGCACCGCCACCTTCACCGAAGCAAACCTGGCAGAGGCAAACCTCTTCAGGGCCAAGCTGGAGAACGCCACCCTGGACGACGCCGATCTGTCCAAGACCGACCTTCGGGGAGCCGGCCTGGAGGGAGCTTTTCTTCAGGGGGCCAACCTCTCAAGAGCCCAGATGGAGAATTGCCAGTTGAACGGAGCCTATCTGTCCAAGGCCGATCTGGAGGGTGCCGACCTCTCCCATGTGGAGTATATAGGCGGGGATCTCATCGGAGCCCATCTCAAGGGAGCCAACCTGTCGGGCATCACCATGGAGGCCATTGATGGCAGCCGGGCCGATCTTGGCGGCGCCACACTGCGTAGTAGTCAGTTGAGTCATTGTCATTTCGAGAAGGCCTGCTTCAACGAGACCGACCTGGCCGATTCGGAGATAGTGGGATGCCACTTTTCCCAGAGCCATTTCAACCATTCCAACCTGGCACGCTCGAAGACCACGGATTGCAAATTCACCGAATGCCACCTGAACGATACCAACATGGCCGGTATCAAATCCAGCAACACCAACTTTGATCGAGCCTACCTCAAAGGTGCCATCCTGGTCAATGGCGAGTTCAAGGATTCGATGTTCAACGATACCCACCTGCAGGGTTCATTCCTCAACAACGCCTGCTTTGAAAAATGCAGTCTGGAGGGTGCCGACCTGCGCAACTCCAAGGTTCGCAACACGGTGTTCGATAGGGCCCGCTTCTTCCAGACCGTTCTCAACGGCGCCAACATGGAGTTCGCCAAGCTGGAGAAGATCTGGACCTACGAGGAGAACGAGGACTATCCCAAGGCCATGGATATCTACCGCAACCTTAAGAACACCTTCAGGGAGAACGGTGCCCACTCCCGGGCCAGTGATTATTCCTATATGGAATCGGTGATGATGCGCAAGCGTTACCATTATCAGAAGAACTGGAGCATGTGGGTCCTGTTCCTGCTGGCTGACATGGTCTGCGGCTATGGTGAGCATATCGAGAAGATACTTGCCACGGCCCTGGCCATCATCATGATCTTCGCCGGGCTGTACCATATGGGTGACGGTATCGTGAACCATACTCTCGAGGAGGGCGATGACCCGGACATGTCATTTCCCGAACACCTCTACTTCTCGACCACGACCTTCACCACCCTTGGCTATGGCGACTACTCTCCGGAAAAGGGACCCTACCAGATACTGGCGGTCTCCGAGGCGTTGATCGGTGTGATACTCATGGCCTTCCTGGTCGTGACCCTGTCTCGAAAGATCGTGACGTGAGATCTCAGGATATCGCGCCGCAGGAGCCGCAAACGAACATCATTTCATTATTCATGACCTGAACCAACTTCACTTCATTCATTCAAGGATGGATTGGGGACTGCGGGGAAAAATCATTGGGATTGAAAGGGGGTACTCAAAACAAACCGTCACATGAGCTCGCCCGCAGCCCCCGTTTTATTTTATCTGATCTATGGCTCAGGGCCCGGGAGACCTCTCGGTATCATTTTCCGTTTGGAAAGGCGATTTGGCCGGCACCTTCAAATGATGATTAGCGGCGTCGGCTTCCTCGTCCTCCATCCCGGCCCCACCTGCCTCGCCGGCTCCTGCGGCCTCGCCGCCGGCCTCCCGGACCGTCGGCACACATTCACCGGCACCGTCTGCCTTTGCCACCGGCACAGCGGGAACAGTGGGAACAGCCTGTAGCCGGTTATTCAGCTCATCGTTTGGTTCCTGGCAGGCCGGGCATGGGAATTCCTGTCGCCGTCCGCCGCCGATATGGCCGGTACCATTGCAGATATGGCAGTTTCCGGATTTGGGAGCGGTGGAGGTGGTGGTGGAGAGAGGCATTTAATTTACTCTTGGTCTTTTTGGTGTTCCTTTTTACGGGTCCGGTGTTTTGTCTCACTCTTTGTAGACATAGGCGGTTTCCCCTCGTTGGTAAGTGCCCTCAGGAACATAATTAGATCCGTTTTCCTTCTTTGTAACAATATAATTTGTTAAGACAGAGTAGGATTCTGGATTGGAACCCTGGGAAGTGATC
>CAYSUX010000207.1:0-5309 GCA_964434315.1 uncultured archaeon | reverse complement strand
GGAGAGCGGCGAGCGGTCCGAGGACGACCTGACCCACAAGCTGGTGGATGTTCTGAGGATCAACCAGAGATTGCGGGAGAACCGGGACGCCGGCGCCCCCCAGCTCATTGTGGAGGACCTGTGGGAACTGCTTCAGTACCATGTCACCACCTTCTACGATAACCAGACCGCCGGCATACCCACCGCCCGGCACCGGTCGGGTCGGCCGCTCAAGACCATCATCCAGAGATTGAAGGGCAAGGAGGGGCGATTCCGTTCCAACCTGTCGGGAAAGCGGGTCAACTTCTCGGCCCGGACCGTCATCTCTCCCGATCCCTACCTCTCCATCAACGAGGTGGGTGTACCCGAAGCAGCGGCCCGGGAACTTACCGTCCCGGTCCGGGTCAACACCCACAACATTACCTTCCTGAAGGAGCTTATCGAGAAGAACTTCACACCCAACGACCCAACCGAATACGTCGCCGGTATCAACTACCTGATAAGACCGGACGGGCGGCGGGTCAAGCTCTCCGAGCTCAACTGGGAGATAAACTACGACAAGCTGGAACCCGGTTACATCGTCGAGCGTCACCTGATGGACGGCGATATCGTGCTCTTCAACCGTCAGCCCAGTCTGCATCGTATGTCCATGATGGCCCACGAGGTCCGGATCATGCCCAACAAGACCTTCAGGCTGAACCTGTGTGTCTGTCCGCCCTACAACGCGGACTTTGACGGGGACGAGATGAATCTCCATGTCCTGCAATCCGAGGAGGCCAGGGCCGAGGCCCGGGTCCTGATGCTGGTACAGGAACATATCCGCTCTCCCCGTTTCGGTGGTCCGGTCATCGGCGCCATCCACGACCATGTTACCGGTATGTTCCTGTTGACCCACAAGGCGACCCGCTTCACCAGGGAGCAGGCCGTAAGGGTCCTCTCCCGGGTCGATTACCGGGGAAGCCTGCCCAAGCCGGGCATCACAGATGAGCCTGGCGGTCCCTACTGGGACGGTAAGCAGCTCATCTCACTGATCCTGCCAAATGACCTGAATCTGAAATACAAGGCCTCGATCTACAACCCGGAGCTATCCCTGGAGGAGAACCAGGCGGAGGACGCCCTGGTGGAGATCATCAACGGTGAGATACTCAAGGGTACCATCGACGGCCGTTCCATCTCGGCCTTCAAGGGAGCCATCCTGGATAGTATCGTCAAACACTATGGGACCCTGGCAGGCCGGAAGTTTATCGATAAAATGACCCGTATGGCCATCGGCGCCATCATGGAGACCGGATTCACCACCGGTATCGACGATATGGATATCCCGGAGGTCGCCATCATGCAGATCGATGAGATCCTGGCCAAGGCCAAGAAGGAGGTCGACAAGCTGGTGAAGGCTTTCAATGCCGGTACGCTGGTACAGCTCCCGGGTCGCTCAATGGAGGAGACCCTGGAAGTGGAGGTCATGAAGAAACTGGGCCAGACCCGTGACGGGGCCGGTGAGATCGCCGGACGACACCTGGGTATGGACAACTTCGCGGTCATCATGGCTCGCTCCGGAGCTCGGGGTTCGATGCTCAACCTTTCCCAGATGGTGGCCTCTTGCGGCCAGCAGGCTGTGCGGGGAGAGCGCATCTCAAGGGGTTACCAGAACCGGACCCTGCCCCATTTCAAGGCCGGCGATCTGGGCGCCGAAGCCCGGGGCTTCGTTCGCTCCTCGTACAAGCATGGACTCGACCCCACCGAGTTCTTCTTCCACTCCATGGGTGGTCGGGAGGGATTGGTGGACACCGCGGTGCGAACCTCCCGCTCAGGTTACATGCAACGCCGGCTGATCAACGCCCTGGAGGATCTGCGGGTCATGGCCGACGGTACAGTCCGGAACACTGCCGATACCATCATCCAGTTCCTGTATGGTGAGGATGGCATCGACCCCACCCGGGCCGACCACGGTGAGGCCATGGACCTTAACAAGATCCTGGACGAGGTCACCGGAGATGCGACGATCATACGTGAAAAAGGCAAGGAGACAGGATACGCCACCTACGAGCGAGATATCATGCTGGTGGAGAACGAACCCCAGGAGGAGGTGGTCTAGATGGCCAAACAGGACACGCTCCGCGCCCTGGAGCGCCGGGGGCTCTCGTTGAGTCTGGCCGAGCGACTCACCGACGCGGGATTCAATCTCGGCTCCTTGAAGAAGGCCGAATACAACGATCTCAAGGAGCTTCTCACCAACAACGAGATCCGACTGGTAATCGACAGTGTAGGCAACAAGACCATCAATCGCGAGATGGTCCTGGAAGCCGCCCTGGCCGAGGACGCCAAGGCTCCGAAGGTACCGACCACCTCGGCTGACGCGGCTCTCAAGGCGGTCCAGAAGAAGGTAGCCATCATCTGGTCCCTGCCCGAGGGGGCCAGACCCGAAGACCTGATCGACCACCTGAAGGATATCAGGCAGTTACTGGTGGGAGTGACCTTCCCGGTCAATGCCAAGCAGTTCCGCTTTCCCCTGAATTCCTATATCTTCCAGAAGGAGCTGGATGGGGTCCGGTACCGGTGTACCCTGGGTGAGATCATCAGCCACGATCTGCCTCAGAAGGCCGATGAGCCGGAACTGGTCAACCCGGATTGGCGGGAGGACATCTTCACCACCTACTTCAGGCTGGAGGACCTGGAAGAGCTGCCCCGCACGGTGAACCTGGAGGAGTTCCGCAAGCTCAACGGCACCCCCGTGAAGTCGGCGCGCAACTACACCCAGATCGAGGACTCCTTCGACTGGGACCATGAGCGCAAGCGACTGGAGAGGGAACGGATCCAGACCCTGAAGAGCTATGTGAAACTGGGACTGACCGACAGGATCGCAGAGAAACTCTACAATACCGGGGTCACCAACCTGGCCATCTTCTCCTCGGCCCCGGCCGAGCAACTTACGACACTGGGCATCAAGTCCGATGACATCGGTGATATGCAGAAGAAAGCCGCCAAGGATGAGGCCCGCCGCCAGGCCCGTCTGGCCAAGAGCCAACCGGTGAAGGTCGACCTGGGCAAGAAGGCCGGCAAGGCCGAAGTGGTGGAGAGTATACCGCGAGAGGACAACCCCTTCCGCCACAAGGTCAAGCATATGTGCGAGCGGCTCAAGCAACCGGTTCCGACCTGGTTCGCGGATCAACTCATGGCCAAGGCCGAAAAGAAGCGTATGTCCGAGAGGGCGATGCGCAAGGATATCCAGAATTACCATGCGCTGAAGTCAAAGAAAGATGAGATCTACGCCAAGATCAAGGTCGATGTGGAACGGTACAGCCCCCTACTCATCACCAATCTGGCCAAGGCGGCCATCGAGCGCGAAATAGATTCAAAGACCCTGGACATCGTGCTGGAGCGGGTCACCAGGCAGCTCGACGCCTCCGAGGTCGACACCACCGAGGCCGTCGGGATCGTGGCAGCCCAGTCCATCGGGGAGCCCGGCACCCAGATGACCATGCGAACCTTCCACTATGCCGGTGTGGCCGAGATGAACGTCACCCTGGGTCTACCCAGGCTCATCGAGATCGTGGATGCGCGCCGCAAGCCCAAGACCCCCATCATGGAGATCCATCTGGAACCCCATCTGGCCACGGACCGCAAGTCCGCCGAGGCGGTGGCCAACGAGATCGAGGCCAAGACCACGGCCAACATCGCCAGCCTGACCACCGACCTGGGGAATCTGCAACTGGTCGTGGAACCCATACCCGAGAAGCTGAAGCTGGCCAGTCTCACCCTGGAGAAGTTGGCCACCCGGATCGTCAAGAACGGGAAGCTGAAATGCGAGGTCCAGATCAACGAGAAGGATAACAAGATCATCCTCTCCGACCCCGAGAGCTCGTTCAAGAAGCTACATCTGCTGGAGCTGAAGGTCGCCAAGACCATCGTCGCCGGTTTCGCAGCCATCAAGCGGGCCATCATCCGGAAGGAGGGCGGAGAGTACGTGATCTTCACCGAGGGGAGCGCCCTGGCCGATGTTCTGGTCAATCCCAAGGTAAACCCCACTTACACCACCACCAATGACATCACCGAGGTGAGCCAGGTGCTGGGTATCGAGGCCGGGCGGAACGCCATAATCTACGAGATGTCCCAGACCCTGAACGAACAGGGCCTGGATGTCGATAAACGTCACTGTATGCTCGTCGCCGACATCATGAGCGCCGGCGGCCAGGTCAAGGCCATCGGTCGTCACGGTATCTCCGGCTCAAAGACCTCGGTCATCGCCCGGGCGGCTTTCGAGATCACCTCCACCCACCTGCTCCAGGCCGGACTCATCGGGGAGGAGGATCACCTGCGGGGCGTGGCCGAGAACATCATCCTGGGCCAACCTGTCACCCTGGGTACAGGGGCGGTCAAGGTCACCTACAAGGACCTACCGGCCACGGCGTTCATCAAACCCCCGCCCATGCCCGAGATGAAACGGAAGGTGCTACCCGACCCGACCGAGACAGAGGCGGCAGCGATAATCGGGGCGGTGGGCGACAAGGACCCCGGCCTGCTCGACGAGGACCAGGCTCCTGGAACCAAAGAAGTCAATGAGGATGCAAAAGATGAAAAAACTGAAGATACAACCAATGCTCCGGAGGTGAGCTAGAATGGATATCAATCGCGCACTGCGGTTGGCCATCTCCACCGGCGAGGTGAACCTCGGCCAGGAACAGGCCCTGAAGGCCATCGAGAACAAGCAAGCCAAGCTCCTGATACTCGCTAACAACTGCCCCAGAACGATATTGGAAGAGGTCAGGGCGACCAAGACGCCCGCATATCGATACAGGGGAAACAATGTCGAGCTGGGAGCCGCCTGCGGAAAACCCTTTTCCATATCCACGGTAACGATAATCGAAGAGGGAAACTCGGAGATCATGGCCTTGCGGCCTGCAAAGCCGACATCGGTTCTAGAGCCCGAGACACCCGCGCCGATACCCGAGGTGCCGGCCGACACCCCGACCACCGAAATAGCCGAGCCGGATGTGCCCACCGACGATATCCCGACCGATGTCCCCCTCGCGGAGGAGTGAGCGGTGGCCTCCGGCCAGGATCCGAATCGTCGAAAAGGCAAGGATAGAAGACGAAGGCGCCCGAACGAACAGCCCCCCCGACCGGCTCCGGGTATCACCCTCACCATCAAGGGACCGACCAACGGGTTGGACCTCCCCGACGATCCAGAGGCGCTGGCGGCCCATGAGCTCTTCCACGCCGTCACCGGTGTATCGCCCCGGGACCTCTACCAGGGGCCGGACCGTACCATCTTCATAGTGGCCCGGGATAACTACAAGCAGGCTCTCGCGGGTTCCAGAAAGACCAGGATC
>CAYSUX010000206.1:0-5391 GCA_964434315.1 uncultured archaeon | reverse complement strand
CCTCCCCCCTCCGTAGTGGCATGGGCGCCTCCCCCAAAGCCCGATCCTTCCCCCTGCCCGCCCGCCTCCTCCTGGGTCTGGCAGCTTCCGCCCTTCTCTCCCTCCTCGGCCTCATCGCCCTGCTCTCGCTGACGGCAGGTCCCGCCTCGGCCCTGTCGCCCTCCTCGGTCGTCGTGGTGGCCAATCCCGACTTCGCCGGGTCGGTGGAGGTGGCCGAATACTACCTGGAGGCCCGGGAGATCCCCCAGGGGAACCTGCTATCGGTGGCAGGCCCCACGGCGGAGATCATCAATCGCACCCAGTACGATGAGTACGAGGCGGCAGTGGAGGCGGCGCTGGAGACGGCCGAACTCACCGACACCGTGGAGGTGCTGGTCCTGGTCTATGGGGTACCGCTGAAGATAAACTCCGACAATACCATGAACTACAACGGCCCCCAGGCCAGCGTGGATTCCGAACTGGCGCTGCTGGTCTCGGGCATGCAGTCGGGCAACGACGGTCGCCACAACAATCCCTACTTCAATGCCCGGGAATCATTCCTGCGTAGCGAGAACGATGATATGCTCCTGGTGGCCCGACTGGACGGCCATGACAAGGACGAGGCAATGGGCCTGGTGGACGAGGCTCTGTCCGCAGAGGCAAACAACACCCAGGGCTGGGCCCACTTCGACCGGGATACCGGTATGGGCGGCAACTACGCCTACTACGATGAGATGATCGTGGAAGCCTTCAACATCTCCCTGGAACGGGGCCTGGACTCGGCCCTGGAGGAGTCTGCCAAGGATATCGGCGATGACGGAGCCGTCTGGTCCGATCGCTCCAGCGACGGGGTCGAACCGGCCAATGGCACGGTCACTCCATTCTTCTACTGGGGCTGGTACTCGGACAGCGCCTATCACGATACCTTCCACTGGACCCAGGGGGCGGTGGGCATGCGGCTCCACTCCTTCAATGCCCGGTCGATGCGCGACTCCACCTGGGTCACCGGGGCCGTCGCCGATAACATCACCGGCTCCACCGGTCATGTCTGGGAACCCTGGCTGGACGCAGCCACCTATCCCCACTACGTGATGGAGGCATTCTACGATGGCTACACCGCGGCCGAGGCCTTCTGGATGGGGACACCCTACCTGAGCTGGCAGAACATCGTCGTTGGCGATCCCCTCTACCGGCCGGTCATCCTGGATTACATCCTGGAACTGGATTCCATACCGCCGACCGAGGCCATCTACCCGGGTGATGCTCTCACCCTGGAGCTCACCCTGACCAATCATGGCAGTCTGAACCAGGATTTCGTTATGGACAGCGAGGGCCTTCCCTACGGCCTCAACGTGACATTGGACCCGGTCCGGGTCCGCCTCAACGGCTCGGGCGGCATGGCCAACATTACGCTGACCCTGGAGCTGGACATTGACCCGCGCCTGGTCCAGGCCGGCGATTACACCTTCAATGTGACCGCCAGACCCGATGGAGGACCCCACACGGATTCCATGGTTTCCATCGATCTGACCGTTGCCCCGGCTGCCGGGATACGTCTCGAACCCTGGACCTACGGCTCTGCCGTGCCCAACGATACCGCGTTCCTGGAACTCTATCTTTACAACTACGGCAATACCGATGACAACTTCACCCTGGGCATCCACCTGCCCGATGAGGCCCAAAAGAGCTCGGCGGTATGGCTTGCAAAGGGGCACCAGTGGAACGAGAGTGGTGTCGCCTATCTGGAGGTGGGAATGGAATTCAGGGATTATGTCCGGCTGGCCTTCGAGATAACCCTGCCTTTTGATATGAGCCTGTGGGCCGGCACCATCCTGAATCTGACCGTCGAGGCGACCTCGGGCGTCGATCCGAACGTTACCGCCCAGACCGCTCTCCTGCTGGAAGTGGGGGCCTATTATGGCCTGGACATCGCGGTGCCTCCGGACCTTCAGGAGTTCATCGCCGGCAGTTCCACCGTCCTGAACTTCACCTTGAACAACACGGGCAATGCCCCATATAACGTCACGGTGTCCGCATTCGATCAGGGCATCTCGTGGCTGGAAGGCTCGGACTCTCAGACCCTCCTGCTGACTCCCCAGGAGACACTCGATATCACCCTCTCTCCCGTGATCCTGGCCGATGCCCCTGCCGGGCTCCAGAACCTCTCCTGGGATCTTACCTGGGAAGGTGACCCGGTGACCGGAGAGACCCTGGTCATCGTCAGGAAACCCGACCTCAAGCTGGAGGGTGTCGAGCTCTTCTCATATGGATACAGCAGGGAGCCCAGGGATGGCGACCCTCTGAAACTGAAGGGCTGGATCAGGGCCAATGAGGTTCCCTTCGTTGGCAACCCTACCTTGACCCTGGAAGGCCTCGGTTACCAGCGCCTGCACTTCGATATCGGGGCCGATGAGCTACCCTTTCGGTTCACTCATAACTTCACCCTGTCGGCCGGAGCCGTCAATCTGACCCTGACCCTCGATGCCCCTGCGGGTGTCTTCGAACAGACCATGACAAACAACATAGCCTACGTGAATCTGAGTGTCCTTCCTTTACCCGACCTTCGGGTTGCGACCTTCACCATCCTGTCCGATGTGGCGGGCTCCGGACGCGCCCGGGCCAACCTCACCCTCTCCTCGGTGCCCTGGGAGTGGACCGAAGAGGTGGATGGATTCACACTGAAGCCCTCGGTAGGTGTTTTGCTCATTCTCGATGGCGAGGTTATCCAGACCTTCTACATGACCGGGCCGACCCACTCGATCTCGTATAATCTGACCGATGTGGAAGGCACCCACAACCTCACCGTTATCCTGGACCCGGAGGGGAAATGGCCCGAGATAGATGAACTGAACAACGAGGTCTTTCAGGAATTCTCGGTCGCGGCCGGCAGCAAGGATGATGGGACCTCGAACCTGCCTTTGCCCCTGTTGCTCGGGGCAGTGTTTGTCATCGGCGCCGCGGTGGTGGCGCTCTACTTCAGAAAGGAAAAGGCGGGTACGCCCGGACCTGCGGATCCTGCACCCGAGCCCGCTGACCCCACCGATTATGAAGAGACTGTTGAACCGACGGTGAAAGATAACATCGAACCGGTGACCGATGCCCCCGCCAGGGATAGAGAACCCACAAAGAAAGGACCCTTCTGAGCAATATGCCCAGCTACTTCGATGTCGGCGTGACATGGATCCCGGCGACCCTGGCCACGCCAATCCCCCTCAGAACTCATAGGGTTCATCAACGCCGCCGAGAGGGAGGCTCTGCGACCCTCTTAATCATCATCGGGGGTTTCGAGAAGGTCCGGTCCGATTAAAAAGGGAACGCTGGCCGCTCCTATTCCCCTTGATAGCGATGACACCACCGAATGAGATGAGCCTTCAGCTTCAGGTCCGCCGGCGACGGTCATCATTTCAGGTCCTGCCTACCGGGTCCGGATGAAGATGGACCGCGTTGGCGCCAAGGTTCGGGTGGTGCCGAACGAAGTGAGGGGGGCGCATTCGTTCGGCGGCCAGGGCCCCCGTCCCCACAGACCGAACCGCATAGACCAAATACAGAATGAATACCCAAAGGTTTGAAATACGGCTACCGGTCATCGACGGGCGTGGTCACCATCGTCACTGTCGCCATGATCCTCGTGGGTTTCGTCCTGCTCATCAAGGGCGGGGATCTCCTCGTGGAAGGTAGCGTGGGCCTGGCGACATTGTTTCGGATATCGCCCATGCTCATCGGCATGACCATCGTGGCCTTCGGAACCTCGCTGCCGGAGCTGGCCGTCAGCACCATCGCCGCCAGCCAGCATCACCCGGGTCTGGTCCTGGGCAACATCATAGGCTCCAACATCGCCAACATCCTCCTCATCCTGGGTCTGACCGCGGCCATCTACCCGGTGAGCACCAACCGTGGCATCGTCCGCCGGGATATGCCGGCCCTGCTGCTCCTCTCCTTGCTGGTCATCATCCTGGTGGTGAACCTCACCCTTGATCCCCTGACCATCCATTCGGAGCCCTACGAGCTCTCCAACCTCGACGGGGGCCTGCTGGTGCTGGCCTTTGCCGCCATCATGGCGCTCTCCATTCGCAAGGCCCTGAAGGTCGGCCTGATCGAGGAGGAGGCCCTGGAAGTCGAGAACCTGGCAAAGCTGAAGGACGAGAAAGAGAAAGAGAAAAGAAGTGATGAACCCGGAGATGGAGATGCCGGCGGTATCAAAAAAGACGATAAGGACGAAGCGACCGATACTGATGCCGATACCGATACCGATGCCATAGCCTGTGCCGCCGAGGGCAAGGAGATGGTTACCGGTTCGGTCGTCGATAAAGATGAAAAAAGCGACCCAAAGACGAATGAACGCAAAAACAAGGACCCGGTCAATGATGATGACGACGATGACGATAGTGAATGTCAGAGTCATGCCGGGAACGAAATACCCCGTAATTCGGTCCAGAGCTATCTTCTGATGGTTATCGGGGGCCTTGTGGGGGTTATCCTCGGCGCCCGACTCCTGGTGGGCGGCTCGGTGGAGGTGGCCTCCAGCCTTGGGGTCAGCGACGCCATCGTGGGCCTGACCATGGTGGCCGTGGGCTCCTCGCTACCCGAGCTGGTGACCTCGGCCATGGCGGCCAGGAAGAAGCAGCCAGGGCTGATCCTGGGCAATATCGTCGGCTCCAACATGTTCAACCTCTTCATCCTGGGTGTGGCGGCGCTCATCTATCCCATCGGAATGGCGGCCAACCTTCTCCCGATCCTGGCCATCATGATGAGCTTCACGCTGCTGCTATTCATCTTCGTCTATACCAGTTTCACCCTTGAGCGGTGGGAAGGCGGCGTCTTCCTGGCCTGCTACCTGGCCTACATGGGTTATGTGGTGACAGTGGTTTGACCCTGGTTCAAGATTAGAGGCCGATCCGTTTTTTCCATCGATTTGCTATCAATGCAATTACCAGAATGGATGTCCAAAGGGTGGGTAATGATATGAATGGACTTTCATTTGAGGATCTAGTTAGAGATATCGTCGATCTTCCTACCCTGCCAATAATCCACAAAGCCCTCGCCGTCGTACCACGGCGCGATGGCCAACGAGTCCACCGCCAGGCAAAGGTCCAGGTCAGCTTCCAGTCCGGCTTCGGTGACGGCAGCCACGCTGGGGGAGTCTTTGACCGCCTCCCACAGCTCCCCGGGGTCCAGCGGCGGTTGCCATTTTGAATCCCGAGCTTTAAATACTCCTCGTCGGCGGGCTTTCCTGCTGCCAGACTCAGATTGACGGGCCGCCAGATCCTTGATCCTGGCGGCGATGAAGCGACAGCCCAGCCAGTCCTCCTGGGTGAACTGGCCCAGGCGTCCTGTGGCCACCAGCGTGATCCCCGGTCTTTTGGCAGGCAGGGCGTTGGCAGGCAGGGCGTTGGTAGGCAGGGTGTCGGTAGG
>CAYSUX010000205.1:0-5406 GCA_964434315.1 uncultured archaeon | reverse complement strand
AAATGGATAGGTAATTTTGGAGTTACAGATCTATGGAGTTTTAGAAGTTACATGAAAACCAAAGGTAGTCATCGTCAATTCAAACACCCTTCCAAGCCCGGAAGGGTGACCATCGCAGGCCATCCCAACCATGAGTTGGCTCCCGGCACATTGAGAAGCATTTTTAAACAAGCACAGCTAAAGGAGAGTGAATAATCATGTACCGTTATCTCATCGTCATCGAAAAGGCCGGGGGCAACTACTCAGCCTACTCGCCTGATCTGCCCGGCTGCGTAGCCACCGGCAAAGACCCGGAGCAGGTAAAAAGGAACATGAAGGAAGCCATCGAGCTTCACATCGAGGGCTTGGCTGAGGATGACCTGACAATCCCCGAATCTCAGGCCATGGCCGAGTATATTGCCGTGGCATAATCTAGCCTCGCCGGAGCCCCCACGCCCACGGCAGCCAGCGTGCCGCCCCGGGCCCTCGGCGGCGACGGGCGGGGCGGGTGGCGGTACCCGAGTGGCCGGGCAGCGAGTCAGGCAAATCGGTCGGTCTGTCGGTCTGAGAAAGTTTAATAAAATATCTGTCCCTTTATTAGTCAAGAACCCGACGAGGACCGAAAATATCTGCCTCCGATACCGCTATCGCCAAGCTGCAGGAACTACCCGACTCCCTGGCCGGGGAGGTGAGCGATTTTATCGAGTTTTTATTGATGATGAAGAAGGATCGTGCCCGCTGGCGGATGTGGGAGTATTTTGCCGAGGCCGCCGAGCTGGCCGAAGCCGGCATGGGCGATTATTTGGCCGGGCTTGAGGACTATGAAGAATGAAGAACGTTTGGCCCGTGGAGAAATCCAATGGTCCTTGACGATGGGCAATGCACCTTTTTTAACCCCCGTCAACATCTCACTCCAATAATTTGAAATGGAACGAGGGGATTGTTTAGCTAACATGAAATCCAATCACGAGGCATTTATGAAAGCCGACCTGTCCACCAGACCCAGAGGTACTTGGATCGCCTACGTGGACGGGGACGAAGTGGCTAGTGGTATGGATCTGAAGAATGTGATCGCCCAGATGAGAAAGGATCACCCTGATGCGACCCCCTTGCTTGCTCAAGTCCCAAGAAAAGAAACGCTTATCGTGTAAGAATTCATTGATCTTACTATCGAAACTCGAAACATAAGAAGGAAATGATCATGTCAATGCAGTTTACATATCGAGATATGGCTCCGAACGCCTTGCGGAATTCCTTTGCGAGTACACCCTGTAGACCATGGAAAATCCTATTTCTTGGCTTTCGTTCGCTTTCTGCGGGCTAAAAACCCATCCAACTCTTCGACCCTGCCCGCCGCCACATCGTCTTCCGCCATCTGCAACGAGGCCATCACCTCGGGGTCGTTGGCCGGTTCGATGGATTCCATCACCGTATCGAAATCCTCTCTCATGCGGCGCAGTTCGGTATAGGCCTCGGGAGGCACCAGAACCGATGGTTTGGCCGTGACGGTTGTTGGAGACATAATTATTGATTGATTTTCGCCTAATAAAATGGTTGCTTTGGCTTGCCGCCACCTACGTCCACCCCACGCCCCGGAAATGGATGGCTCAATCGATGGTCCTGTCCAGCCTGGCGATCCGTTTGTTGAGCAAGGGGGAGAAATGGGCCCGATAACGTTCCTGCAATTCCTTGAGCCTCCAGTCCCTGCCGGTGATCCTGCCCCGACAGAGTGACGAGCCGCAGCAGCATTCCCAGCCCGATACAAAATCCTCATCACTCTCCCACAGGGCATAATCTGCCGTTATCTCCTCCCCGGCTCCGATATCCCTTCTGGCGATGAGGGT
Source organism: uncultured archaeon (assembly GCA_964434315.1). Classification (GTDB taxonomy): domain Archaea; phylum Thermoplasmatota; class Poseidoniia; order MGIII; family CAYLMJ01; genus CAYLMJ01. The sequence continues at coordinate 3,583 of CAYSUX010000205.1, read as the reverse complement.
ATGGGCATCAGCCATCCAGCAGTTTGGGTCGCAGGAGTGGTTTATGGAATATGGATCGTCGTTGTCATCATGATCGCCTTCGTAGCTGAAGATGTCATCATCCCATTGCATGATGGCTTTTCCCCTACCGAACGCCTCCATGGCACCCTCACGATCGGTGTAACCATCACCCCAGGTAAGGACGATCTCGTTCTGTATTATCCCGGAACTGGCGAAGATGCCTTTGCCATGTATGGGGCTATCTTGGAACCGGAGCTTTGGACTGAGCCGGGTCTCGACCACAGATGATCTCCATTGGCTCCAGTATTATGCCACCTAATAACCCATTGGTCGGCCATTCGGCCTTTGCCAAGGTTCTTCATCGAGACATCAGGGTCATACCCAGACTCGATATCGACGATAGGTTTATTGCCCACGGGGTGCCAATGATAATCCATGGCAAAGATGGGCTGCGTCATCGGTCAGTTGCGAGGTTTGAGGTTGCTATATTCAGGGACGATATCCTAAAGAGCGAGAGGCTGCCAAGTGGGTGAGTATTATTTTGAAGCAAATAGCTCTCGCACCCATTCAACGACCCGACTGGCCAGATCGACGGCTTCTTGATGTTCTTCTTCATCGACAGGATCTTGGTATCCGGGATAACGACTGGCTACAGCATATTCTGTGAGAGCTTCAGCTTCCCTTATTTTAACTGGAATCGCCAAGCCTCCCTTCTCAATTTCCTGTAAAAGCGTCATGATATTGTGGGTGTAGATCACCTTTACCTTCAAGTGCAAAAGGAGAGCCTTGAGAGCCTTTTCTGCGGCCTGCTGGGATGGTAGCAGAGATCATCCAAGAAAATATTCTCCAGTTCCATTAGAGGCATGAAAGTCGCGATGGCCAAATCTCCCTGGGCGCGGTTCAGCCATTGACGAGGGTCGTCGGGAGGATAGGTCTCAGGAGGCATAGACCACCTTCCCCTCCTTCAGGGCCGGATAGATAACCAGAGCCGAGCAATCTTTGTAACGTTTGACATCCTCACTCGAAACCACCACAATATCGGCGGGTTGTTTCGTGCCCGATAAGCGACGATAGATGATCCCGGCCAGCTTGCGCCGATGAAGATCGGGCCGGGGAGGTACGATAACCAGAAAGTCCAGGTCCGAGCGCGGGCCACTCTGTCCCCTTGCGGCGGAGCCGAAGAGCACCACTTTCTCCGGCTTTGCCACCTCGACGATGCGAACCACGATCTCACGCACTATTTCCTTGTTGACATTCAGAGACGGAAGCTGGGACAGATCGAGTCCCTTGAGGCTGTCGGTGGAGGCGGTAGCTGGGGGGGCGGCGCTCACGTTGGGATGAGGGCCTTAGATGTTTTAAATCTAGCGCCCGACCGATTCAGTTTTTTTTTAACCAGGTCACGCCTACCTACCTCCTATCGAATTATCCTCGAATGGCTGTGTTATCCTCGAATGAATGGTCGATAGGTTTATTGCCCACCGGGTGCCAATGATAATCCAAGGCAAAGATGGGCTGCGTCGATGGCCTATGGCGAGGTGAAGGCCTGGCAGCCTTGACGGGGAGGCACCTGCGGTTGCTGGTTATGATGGGGGTGATCACCGGGGCTGTTGTGGTCCTGCTGAGTTTGCCGAGAGCCGATGCCTCACCTGAGGAATACAATGCCGAAATAACCCTCGAAGGCCTCAGCCACGACGGAACCTCGAACATGTATCAGAGTGAAGCCAGCCTCTGGGATTTCACGCTGAAAAATACCGGTTCACAGGGCAATGATTACACCTTCGTCTGTCAGGTCTACAATGAAACCGATGTTGCCATGAACTCGGACTGGATCATTGCTTTCGTGGCAGGTAACACCGTCACCCTGGATGGAAATGATTCGGGCGGCCAGACCACGTTCACCTCCAGGGTCTCAGTCACGCCCGTCTTTGATGCCCTGCCTGAAGTCTATCAGATCGAGCTTGCCGTCAATGGCACCAATGTCTCACGGTCCATTCGTACCAATGCCACCATCCCGCTTCCTGATTTTGTCATCGAAGCCGGTGACGTTCAATTCTCACATAGCGCAGCTTGTGTCTATGGTACTGAATCCCAGGAAGTAACAATCTTTGTTACAATCCACAATCATGGTGGGAATCGTGACGCAACCGGACAAGCTACAAACCATATCGATGTTCAAATTAGCGAATCGGAAGGGCTGGTTGATATTGATTACAGCGGTAATAGCACCATAACGCTATATATCGAAACCCTCGGTCATGGCCAGGAAGAAACCATCATCGTGAATTTCACAACCATAAAAGCGATTACACCCGACCGGGATCATGAAAAGGTGATATACCTCAAAATAATCGTTGATGAATTGGATGATTCTAACGATCCAGATATCTATGAATCTGATCCAAATAACAATGATGTGACTAAACCATTTACTTTGGTTCAATATGGTAATTATTGTTGCGGTCCCTGGCCGATAACTTCATCTTCCATGGGAGAACATATTACTGAAATATTTGGAATCACATTGTTTCATTTGAATCTACTGATCATCACACTTTTTCTTGGAATTATTGTAATATATATTCGACATGAAATACCTCATGTCAAACCGATCATGAATAAGTGTAAGGATGTTGAGAGAAACGGAAAGCAACATTCAATAAAAGATATAAGACAATTACCATCAAGGCACCGTATTGTGAGAGTTATTTTATGTCTTTTTCTTCTCATGTTTGTCACACTTGGGAGTGTGTATTTTATTGACTCTAAAGTATCATTTGTTGAATTCAATTACGATAATTCCCTTGGCTACCTTCATCCTGACAAAATTGATAATAACACATGGGTCCTTCAGGTGTTTGAATGCAGTCCTTCATTTCCAGTTAAATCTGTATTTTTTCAACTTTATTCACCATCTGGCAATCTTGTTGCAACTGGCAATATTTGGGATATCTACGGTACATTTCTTGGATATAATCGTACAATTGTTTATATCGATAATGATTTCAATGGAAAGCTCAGCCCCGGCGACCTGTTTAACATCCGTAGTGGTGAACCTGGAGACCCAGACCTTGAGTCAATCGATGACCTATCCGGATACAAGTTCAGGTTAATGGACCGGAACGTTGACAAGCCTATCATGGATTTCGTGACCTTGGCTGAATGAGTTGATACCTGCCTGTACCGGAGAAACCACCCAAACCTTATGACCCTCGCCACCTCCTGACCCTCCGTTATGGCCGACGACGAGGCAGCCAGCCCGGTGGATAAACCTGAAGCAAAGCCTTCGGCATCATCGTTTCCGGAGCCAGAGTCAGCCTCTTCCACTGCCTCGGCCTTCGATTCCGCTACCCCCTCCGCTACTCCCTCATCCACCTCTTCCTCGCCCTCGGCATCCCCCTCATCCTCTTCGCCTTCCCCCTCGCTCCCGCCCTCCGCGCCCTCCTCCACCGCCCTCCGGGATTCCATCGTCATCAAAGGGGCCGCCGAGCATAACCTCAAGCATATCGATATCGAGCTGCCGCGCAACAAACTAATTGTAGTTACAGGGGTCTCCGGTTCGGGCAAGTCGAGTCTGGCCTTCGAT
>CAYSUX010000204.1:0-5437 GCA_964434315.1 uncultured archaeon | reverse complement strand
TCGATAACTAGTCGATCCGGTCCTGAACCCCCTATCGGTTCCAATCCGGTCTTCGGTCCTGGACCATCCCGAGCCCCCTCCAGAGCACCGGCAACGTACAGTATAGTTACCGAGTCCTATTCCCGATTCCCTATTCCTTCTCGTGTTTCCCATCCCGTTTCTCCGGGCCTTCCTTCGACACATTCTCATCCCCGGCCTTTGGTCTATGCTTTGTAACCTGCTTTTTTCGATCCCCTGTGCCATCCTAGGAGCTGATCGTAGCGTCGAACTTGCGCCCCTCGTTGCGGACATAGAGATAGGCGACCATCCCGCCGCCCAGGACCGCCAGTCCGACGATCACCAGGATCAGGCCCGGTTGGCCTTCATCCTCTATCTCAATATGATGGGATTGGTAGTTATTCGTCCGGTTTGTGTCGTTCTGTTCCTGTTTCGGGTCGAGCAACACGACGATGAATGCCGTGTCCGAGGTGAGTTTGAAGGTAAAGCTCAGATTGAACTCCCCGTTCTCATTGATGGTCAGGTTCTGCGAATGGATGAGTTTGCTGTTCACCAGCCCTTCCACCAGGACCCGGTTGACCTTGGGACCGGCATTGTGGACCGCGGTCCTGACGGTTATCGCATCCCCCTCCTCAGGGTCGGATGGAGTGACCTTCAACGGCTTCAGGCTGATATCCCCGCCTTCATCGGCCTGGACCCCCTGTATCGAACCTATCATCACAACGAGAAGGCTCAACATCAGTATCGGCATCCATATTCCGGGAACCCGGGATGATCTTGGATGGGGATTTCGGGTCATGAGGTTCCAGCTTACCTCTCCTTTAAGGCTCTTGCCCTTGCCCAGGCTTCATCCTGTAAGCCCCGGGTCTCGATATGGCCCTGTCACGACCCCTTCTCATTTGTTTCACCCTCATCATGTTCTGACTTATTTGGTTCTCCCTCACGGAGTTCTCCCTCGGGTTCCCGGCCTGATGGAGGAATCTCATCGGACCCAGTACCCTCAGAGCCAATATCATCAGTGCGAATACCATCCAAGGTAGCATCCTCTATAACAGCATTATCAGAGCCAGCGTCATCGGGGGCGGCATCCTCGGCGGCATCCTCGGGGACGGTCGACACCATTGGATTCGGGATATCCCCATCTTGTATCTCCTCTTCCTCTTCCTTGGCGGCCCTCTGGGCCCGGTCGGCCTCCTTGAGCTTGTGGCGGGCATAGAGCAATATCATCACAACGACGGACAGACCCAGACCCTTCAGGATCCAGTTTCGCAGATTGAAGTGCGACCCCTCGCTGACGATCCTCAGGGTGGTCCACTGGTCTCCCGAATGGGTTTCGTCGGTATTGCCGGCCAGGACCGCCAACTGGAACTCGACATTCCCCTCGCCGACCTCGGGCGCCATCCAGCGGAAGGTCCAGAACCTTGTCTTGGTGTCATTGGCGGTGTGGGAGAGCTCCCGGTCGGATTGACCCAGGCGCAGATCGCCCGAATCCGGTATGAGCAATTGGAAATGGCCTCCGGTCACATAGAGATCAAAGCCGCCCTGCCCCCTGGCCGAGCTGTTATCGACAATGGGCCCGGAGTTGATGGTCAATCGCAGGGTGTAGACCTTCTTTACCTCGTACTCCACCGGGATGCCGACCAGGGTGAGATCGAGCCCCGGAGTGGAATCATTATGGCAGTTCGTGCCTCCGCAGCCTGCCAGGAAATGGTCGTCCAGACCCCCGAGCCTGCCTTTACCCGCCGGCAGGTTCACCAGGCTCACCAGCACGATAAGGATGAAGAGGATGATGGCGGGCAGAGCTCTTCGCGTCACAGCTTAGCCTCCCGGTTCTTGCTCTTGGTCCTTGCGGCCGAACTCCCGTACTCCGTCGGGGGCGGCGACGATTATCCTGTGGGTCAGACCCAGGAAGAGACCGGTCTGGACCACGCCCGGCAGGGCCAGGATGGCCCGGTCGGTGGTTATCGGATCGGGCATGCCCCCTGGGAATGTGCAGTGGTAGATGTAATTGCAATTGTCGGTGACAAAGGGCTCGCCGTCGCCTTCCACCCTCAGTTCGGGTTCGCAACCCAGAGCCTCCAGTTGTGACCTGGTGATGGTATGGCCGAAAGGAACGACTTCCACCGGTAAAGGCCCCTTGGTGCCCAGAGGCTCGGTCAATTTCGAATCGTCCACCACGGTGATGTGGTAGCGACTGTGGGCGGCCACCACCTTCTCCCTCACCAGGGCTCCGCCAAGGCCTTTGATCAGGTTCAGCGCGGGGTCCACCTCATCGGCGCCGTCCACAGTGACATCCAGCCTCCTGGCCGGGTCCAGCTCGGTCAGGGGCACCCCCGCCTTTTTGGCCAGGGTCTCGGCGGCCCGACTGGTGGGTACTCCCACGATCTTGAGACCTTCTTCCCGGATGCGCCGACCCAGGCCGTCGATGAAATGGGCCGTGGTCGAACCGGTACCCAGACCCACGACCATCCCGTCGGTGACATCCTCGAGGGCGCGTAGCGCGGCTTGCTGTTTGAGCTCTTCGGCACGACACATTGCACCCGATTAGGTCCAGGGCTTCAAAGGATTTGCGGCGGTCGGCGGTTGGTTGGCGGTTGGCAAAGGTCCTACGATTGGCCTTGCCTGCAATGGAAGCAGTAGGATCCCCCGGGAGGTAGCTTCACAGCCCGTCCACAGTCCGTCCACAACCCAGGCAGTTCGGCTGACCAACAAGTTTAAATTCAATAATCACAGGGGAATGTCAATATAATCGAACCGTCCATCGGACGGCAGAATCCAAGATATGGTACACCTGCTCCAACGATCCAAGGTCCGTCGAAGCTCCCGGCGCTCATTCCCAGCATGGGCGCTCTTGCTCTCGACCACGTTGGTCCTGTTGACCCTGTTGGTGTTATTCATCTCCGGAAGGGGCGAAGGCCTCTTGGCCGACCCCGAGGGCGTCCGGCTCTACCTGCCCGAGGGCGCCGACCCCTCGACAGTCGCCGGAATCGTCTGGACCACCGACAACGCCACCGTCGGTAGCGAGGTCGAATACGGGCCCACCGAGGGCCTGGGCCGGACTACCGCTGGCTACAGCCTCACCCTGGCCGGTTCGGACTGGCAGGGGCGGCTTCATTATACCGAACTGGACGACCTGGACCCGGCCACCGCCTGCTACTACCGGGTGGGTGACGGCGCCGGCAACGTTTCCGACATCTACAATTTCACCACCCTACCCAAACAGTTATCGGGCGAGCCTGTCACCCTGGGTCTGTTCGGTCGGATGGGCACGGGCCCCGGAGCCGAGGCTGTAACGGCGACCCTGGCCGAGGCCCGACTGGACGCCCTGGCGAGTCCCGGCGGCCTGGCGATGGCCCCCGGCGATGACCACTCGGTCTGGGAGAATTGGAGCCACCTGGCATCCACTTTCAGCAACCGGAGCCTGTTGCTCCCCGGTGCTGGCGGGGCCGATCTGGGCGGCTCACCCGCTGTCAATGATTGGGCACTGGAACGCTTACCGCCCCTGGCCGATGTCGGCTGGTACCAGGTCCGTCTGGGCCAGATCCAACTGCTGATCCTGGACAGCTCGGCCGACCTCTCATCCGGTTCGCAACAGCACCGGTGGCTGGAAGACCGCCTGGCCTCCGGCTGGCAGGATGCCTCGGTGCGATGGCGCATCATCTGCCTCTTCGAGCCCCTGTACAGTTCCGGTACCGAACACGGCTCCAATGCCACCTTACAGACCCAACTTGAGCCTTTGCTGGCCAGTTATCCCGGCACACTGGTGGTTTCGGCCGCCGATGGCCATTACGAGCGCACCGCCCCTATGCGCAACGGCTCGGTGGTGGAGTCTCCCAACAACGGCACCGTCCATCTGGTGGTGGGCCACGGAGGGGGCGAACTGGGCGACCTGACCGAGCCCAGGGCCGGATGGTCAGCCTTCTGCGCCAATGACTCGCTGGGCTTTGTCAGACTCGTGCTGCATCCCAATGGCTCTCTGGAAGGGGAGGCCCTGGACAGCGACGGGCAGTCGATCGACCACTTCTGGATGGAGAACGATATACCGGTCCCGGTCGATGTGGAGACCCCGGAATATGTTGTCGAGGGCGACCCGGTCCAGCTCAATGGTACCGCTGCCCATGAGAACCAAAGCCTACGCTGGGTCTCCCATCTGTCCGGCGTGATACTGGAGCAGGGAACCGGCCAGGTCCGGCTTGAGAACGGCACCCACCGATTGTCGTTGCAGGCCCGTTGGCCCGATTCGAGCTGGTCTGTGCCCGTCATCTTCAACACAACGATCAACGGCCGGCCCAGGGCCAGGATCGATACCGCGCCGGGACTGGTGCAGGAAGGCGACCCGGCTTCCTTCCAGGGGGTGGGGAGTGACGACGGTGAGCTGGCCGGCTTCGAATGGCGCTCGGATATTGACGGCCTGCTATCCATCGGGGCCGACTTCATCACATCGGGCCTGTCCAACGGTACTCACAACATCTCCTTCTGGGCATTGGACAGTTGCTGGGAATGGTCGGCCCCGGCATCGGTCCCGGTGCGGGTCAACGGTCAACCTGTGGTCTTTGGTCCGGAGGCCGAACTGGCCGAGGTCTACCGGGGCCGGGCGGTCATGGTCAGCTTCACCGGATATGACGATACCACAATCGATACCGACCTGACCCCGGCCCTGGTCTACCGTGACCCTGAAGGGTATGTGAACGCCACGGGTCTGGGTCCCATATCCTACAACGAGACCGCCGGGGAATGGCAGGCCCTCTTCCTGCCTCCCCTGACCGCTAAACCGGGCGACCATCGCTTCATGGCTAACCTGACCGATGGCGACGGTGGTGTCTCGGGCTGGTACGAGGGTCCGGTCCTGTCGGTGCTCAACAATCAGCCCGGAGCCATGGCTCTGGGAGCCGGCAAAGAGTGGCTCATGCCCGGCCAGTCGATCCAGGTCTGGGCCAATGGCAGTGACCTGGAGGATGCTCCGGCCCTGTTGAGCCCGGGACTGGAGTTCGCCCTGACCGGTACCGGGGAATGGAACGAGACCGGATTGACCTGGGTCTGGAACTCCGGCCAGGAACGCCACGAGGCCCGGTTCACCCCGCCGGAAGATATCCTGCCGGCTATCTATGACCTTCGGGTCAGTATCGGTGACCTGGATGGCGGGACCAGCGACTGGCTCGTGGCCGCTGGCGCGGTCAGGCTTCTGGAGGTACGACTTGGAAGTATGCAGGCCACGGTCCACCGGGCCGCGTCGGCCGGTATCCTGGCCAATCTCTCCCAGGTCGACTGCTCCGACATGGTCGCGGAATTCACCCACCGCCCGGTCAGCGGTACATGGTCATCGCAATGGCTCGATGAGCCGAGCTACGATCCGGGTCTGGAGGCCTGGCAGGCCAACTTCACCCCTTCCATATCCGCCGGTCTGGGGGAAGCAGCGACGACCACCTGGGTACCGTCCGGT
>CAYSUX010000203.1:0-5540 GCA_964434315.1 uncultured archaeon | reverse complement strand
GCTTGAAGCCGTCCATCTCGCCCAGCAACTGCATCAGGGTCCGCTGTACCTCCCGGTCGCCGGCGGTGCCCGAATCGATGCGCTTGGCACCCACCGCGTCCAGCTCGTCGATGAAGAGGATGGAAGGGGCCTTCTCCTGAGCCATGGTGAAGAGCTCCCGCACCATGCGGGCTCCCTCGCCGATATACTTCTGGACCAGCTCCGAGCCGATGAGCCGGATGAACGTGGCGTTGGTGGAGTGGGCCACGGCCTTGGCCAGCAGGGTCTTCCCGGTTCCCGGTGGCCCTACCAGCAGCACTCCCTTGGGCGGTTCGATGCCCACCTTGGTGAAGAGATCAGGTCTGAGCAGGGGCAGCTCGACACACTCGGTAAGCTCCTGTCGCGCCTCGTCCAGGCCGCCCACATCCTCGTAGGACTCGTCAGGTCGCTCGATGACCTCGGCCCCCGAGATGAGCGGGTCCTTGATGGATGGCAACACGTTCATCACCGCCAGGGTCTGGCGATGGAGGGCCACCCGGTCTCCGGGCAGGAGTCGGCCTGCGAGTGCCTCATAGACCTGGACGACGAAGTCGGGACCGGTGGTGGATTTGATGGTGGCCCTGCCGTCAGGCAGGACATCGAGTATCTGTCCGACCACCTGAGGCGGACCCCGCAGCCGGATGAGTTCCCCCTTCATATGCTGGTTCTCGTTGCGGACCCGGGCCAGCTCGGTCTCCATGTAGCGGCGCTCGGTCTCGAAGCGCTCGGCCTCCTCGGTCATCCAGCGATCCCACTGCTCCGAGGTGGGGGCATCCTCCGGGTTCTCATCACTGATTTCGTCGGCAACCTCGTCGATAGCTTCGTTCTCGGCGGCGGCCTGGGCTACGTTCTCGTCGGGCAATCAGGGTCCTCCGTTGGTAATTGGTATAAAATGAACCCACTGGAAAGCTTATCAAACCGCTCCTTTATATGGCTTTGCAAGTCGGTGATACCATGCTGTGCGAACTATGCGGTAGCGAGGCTAAATTCCTCAAGGATATCAAGATCGAAGGCTCGGTCCTCAAGGTCTGCCCTGGCTGCGCCCCGATGGGTACCGAACCCACCGAGAGGGAACGGCTGGGGGTCAAGGGATATGTCGATCAGCAGTTGCTAAAACGTGCCCGACGCATGACCTCCAGAAGTCCCCTTGAGGGTACCCGGGAGCTGGCGCCGGATTATGCCGCCCGGATACGCAAGGGTCGCGAGAGGATGGGCTGGAACCACGAGACCCTGGCCCGGAACCTGAACGAGAAGAAGAACCTGATAACCAAGGTCGAATCGGGTTCGTTCCATCCCACTGACAAGCTGGTGAAGAAGCTGGAGCGCAAGCTGAACATCCAACTCATGGTCAAGGTGGAGGATGACCTGCCGGTGGGCAAGGCTCCCAAAGCCGCGTTGACCCTGGGCGATCTGATAACCCAGGCCCAAAAGGACCAGGAACGATAGGTGAGGTCTACCTTGGACGACCTTGTCTTGCTCATCCTGTTCCTGTGGGTCGCCTATCTGGTACTGGGCACCTGGCTGTTGACCGGCCAGCTTTGTAACGCCAGAGCTCGAAGACCCAGGGATTTCGGCGCGCCCGAGTACCGGGCCTCGATCATCGTGGGCCTCAGGGGCGCTCATCCGCGCCTCAAGGAGGCTCTCGTTTCCCTCTGCTCACAGAGGTACCCGCGCTCCTTCGAGGTGGTCATGGCCTGCGAATCCAAGAAAGATCCGGCCTGGGCCATCGGCGTGGAGGTGGCGCACGATCACCCCAATGTGCGGATGGTCGAGTCCGACCCTGTCGATCCCGGGGTCCGTACCGGCAAGAACCAGAACCTGCTGGCCGGTGTGGAGGTGGCCGGCCATGAGGTCCTGGTCTTCACCGATGCCGATGTGGTCCATTCCGAGACCTGGCTGGCCCGGCTTGTGGCTCCCCTGGGTCATATGTTGGAAGACCGGGAGATATCGGCGACCACCTCGCTCTTCTATATTTCGCCCGGCACCTTCTGGAGCCGCCTGGCTGCCATCGCGGTCAATCAGGTGAACTTCGCCGCCGCCAACCTGCGTCACCTTGGTCCCTGGGCCCCCTTCGCCTCCGGGGCCTCCACCGCGGTGCTGCGTTCGGCCTTCAAGGCCGCGGGTATCGAGCGAGCCTGGCGGGAGTGTTTCAACGACGATCTGGTCATGGCCAACCTGCTTATCGACAATGATCTGCCCATCTACCTGCTGGAGGATGTGACCTGGCCCGAGGAGGCGCTGGCCAACAGCCGGGAGTTCTTTGCCAAGTTCCGTCGCTGGATAGTCACACTGCATTTCTACAGCCACCCGAAATTGGCTCGCCAGGCCTATATGCAGGCCTCTGCCCAGCAGCAGCTTCCGGTGGCCCTGGTCCTGGCTATGGGCCTGTTCCTGTCGGGTACTGACCTCTTGGTCTGCCTGGCTCTGGCCCTGGGCGGCGCCCTTTACAACCTCTTCTCCCGGGCCTCCATCGCCATGGCCATCGACGAGCCCCTTGGTCCCTGGTTGCTCCTATCGCCGGTCGCCTTCCTTTTCTTCATAGGCCACTATCTACTGATGTTGACGCGCCGGGAGTTCATCTGGGCCGGCAGGACCCATCGGGTCAGGGAATCCTATGGAGCCCTCACGACTCGATTGAAGAAGACTGAGAGCAGGACCTCCTTCAACGACCGCAGGTAGACCGGAAGCAGCCAGAACATAGCGAGCATCCCACTGACCACCATCGTCAGGACACACAGAGCGGCTATCGTCATGGGCAACAGGACCCAATCACCGAAGAGCTCGGCTTCGTACATCAACATGAATGTCCCGGCGTAATCGAACAGGAAGTGCATGGAGATGGCCGTGTGGAGACCCCAGCGTTGAAAGAGGTAGGCGAATATCAGACCCGACACGAAGGTGCCCGGAAATTTGAACCAGTCCCAGCCGTGGCCCACGTGGGCATAGGCGAAGTAGGTGGCAGAGAAGACCACCAGGATGACGCTGGCCGGCTCCCAGTCCTTGATACCACCAAACAGGTAACGATACCAGGGTGGCTTTCCGCCTTTGGATGCTCGCCCATCCGAGTCCCGCCTATCCGGTCCCCGTCCGTCCGGTATTCTCCCCTCTGACTCCTCTCTGGCCAGTGGTCCATCTTCTTCAGGGTCCGGTTCCCGTCCGTCCGGGTTCTGAATGCCTTCCCATTTCCGGTCCTGGCAATGCTGGCCATTTCCATCAGATCCCCTATCCTCCGGTATTCTCCCCTCTGATCCCTCTCTACCCAGTGGTCCATTTGGTCCATCTTCTTCAGGGCCCGGAGCCTCATCTCCCAAGGTCGAAACCTCGGTCTGTCCCGATCTTCTCCGCCGTCCAAGGTGGAGCAGGGTCATGGGCACTCCGATGAGCACCAGTCTGAACATCACCTCCTCCCAGACCGAGGCGTTGGCCAGCAGGAACAGGGCCTGCCATATCTGCATCTTGGTCAGGTCCAGGACCTCTGGTTCGGCGCCCGAGAGTCTGGCTGCCCCAAAGACCGCGAAGGAGACCAGGGCGCTCAACGCGAAGAGGCCGGACATCGTCCGCAAAAGCCCCTGCTCCTCGATGGTATCGGAAGGCTTGCTGCCTTTCTTTCGAAACCCGGCCATTATCTGCTCGCGCAGAGGCGGGAGGTGGCGGTAGAGCATCCAGAACAGGCAACCCGAGATGACCACCCAGAGCCAGGCATAGTAGAGCTGGAGGCCCAATCCCTCCAACATGATGACCGATCCCCTGTCGGCAAGCGGCGTATCGGGATAGTAGAGGCCCAGAGGATGTTCGTACCGGTTCCCCAACTCCCGGAACACCATCGGACCAGTGACCAGCAGGGCCAGCATATCGAGCAATAGCAGGATGAGTATCGACCAGGTCAGGATGAAAAGCAAGGCCCGACCCGCTTTTGGCGCGAGTGGCTCAGTATCGATACGGGATGTTGGGTTGGGGTGGGGTGGGGATATGGGTAGGGGATATGGGCAGGAATGGAGATGGGGATCGGAATAGGGATGGGAATAGGGATGGGAATAGGGATGGGGATCGGAATTTGGATCAAGGCCGGTGCGAGGTCCCAAATAGGATGGAGGAAGGGGTTCTGGAGGAAAGTCTGGAAGGGCATTTGTAGGGACACCTTTGGAGACACCGGGATGGGCATATCCGCGGGTCGGCGTCCGGTCCGGTGAAGCCCGGTCGGGAGCCACCGGTTCTCGCGGGCAATGGTATCGAGGGTCCGGCTCGAGCCCTGGTCCGGGAGCCCGGGTCCAGCCACCCCAGGAGCAACCTTCCCGGGTCGCGTGGGTGAAATCGCAACGAGGGCATCTGTGAGGTTCATCGCCTGCCGGCCCTGCCATCTTGGTTACCAGACCCGGCGACGCTTATAATCCTGTGCCCTGGAGGCGGAGCCGGAAGCCGAGAGCCCACATCCGGAGGGTTTTTCAATGGTTTCACTTCTGTTCGTTTCTGCTCTATCGATATATAAACCCTGGAACGGTCTATGGCTCTTTGGTCCATCAAAAAGGCGATGGTCGGCCGGGAACCCGGTTCTACAGTTCGACAATATTTTGCATTTTTTTTTAGTATTTGCCACGAACGAAATGGTTTAAATATTGGGAAAGTTGAGCCAAAACAATGCAGGTGGTCATAGCCGGTTCAGGCGAAGTAGGCTACAGGGTGGCCCGTGACCTCGGAAACCGGGGGCACGGAGTGACCGTGATCGATTCCGACACCTCCGCCTGTCAGCGGACCCGCGAACTGGACGTCCAGGTGGTCCAGGGCAACGCCGCGATACCCCAGGTCCTGGTGGAGGAGTCTCACCTGGCCAACGCCGACCTTTTCATCGGCGTCACCGGTCAAGACGAGATAAACCTGCTCTGCTGCTCCATGGCCAAGGCCTTCAATATCCGGACCATCGTCCGGCTCAACAATCTGGATTATGTGGAGCAGCCCAGCTCCCTGGAACAGTTCACCGTCTTTGGCGTGGACGCGGCCCTCTGTCCCGACGATCTGGCGGCCCGCCGTATCTGGCACCTGCTCTCAAGGCACTCGCTGACCAACCTGGAGATATTCGAGAAGGAGAAGATACGGGTCTTCGAGTCCCGGATAAGCGAGCGTTCACCGGTGGTGGGCCAGACCCTGGAGGATGTGCACTTCCCGGAGAGCGCTGTACCGGTGGCCCTCTACCGTGGTGAAGCGGTCATCATACCCACTCCCAAGGAGGTTCTGATGCCCAGGGATCGGCTCCTGAGCCTTCTGACCCGGATGGAGGCCATACCCCTGTTGATGGAACGCATGGGCCAGCCCCACGAGCTGACCCTGGAGGGCTCCGCCGACAAGGTCATGATCGCCGGGGCCACCAGGGTGGGCCTGGAGGTCGCCCGCCGTCTCACCAAACGATACAAGAAGCTGGAGATAATGCTCATCGAAGAGGACGAGACCCTCTGCTCGGTAGCGGCCGACTCCCTCTCCGATCGGGTCCTGATACTCCATGGCTCCCCGACCGACCGCAAGTTCATCGA
>CAYSUX010000202.1:0-5552 GCA_964434315.1 uncultured archaeon | reverse complement strand
GTAGGTCACCTTGGCCGCCGAACCCACGATCAAAGGCCGGGGCGGTCGTCTGGCTGCCGCCTTCTCCTCCAACAGCTCCCGAGTCCGCTTCAGGATATCCTGTTGGGTTTTCTTCATCCGTGCCTGCTGACGACTGGATGGGGTCAGCTCTGTTTCCAGCGTCTCCAGCAGTCGGCTCACTTCGGACTTCGGCTCGGTCATATGGGCTCAGCCAGGAGCCATTTATAATCCTAATCGATAACGTCAAGCTCCATTGTCAAATGAAATTTACCTGCACAACAGATTTATACTATCAATAATAATAAAACATCTAACAGCCATCCCGATAGGCTAGCCGGCACATGACGCAATTCAATATGACCAGTCCAGAAGACGCATCCTTCGCCCCCTTCGATTTCCCGGAGGTGGACCAGCAATGACGAGTAGCGCAAAGGCTGCCGAATATGCCGGTATCCAGCAGGATGCATTGTACTCCGAGATGAACATTCTTGATTTCGAAGAACGTCTGAATCTGGATACCGATCCGACCATGGTCCCTCTGGTTGATTCCCCGAAGGAGAGACAGTGCAGCAATCGGCTCAAGTTCGCTCGTCGTGAGGTAAACCATGGTACATTGACCTGGATCCTCTGTATGGGTACCTTTGCCTTTCTGCTGGTGCTCAGTTTCTACTATGTAGAGGTTACCCTGCTACGTATCCTGGCCCTGATAATGGGTCTTGGGCTATGTATCCTCGGGATTCTACGGGGATTGAGCCAGAAGGTCTTTCCCTATACCGATGTTATCTACAACGAGGCTTTCCAGTATGGAATGCTGGAATCCGAACGTCTCCCCGAGACCCGCGTCTCGGGTATGTGGGATCTGGTCGAGATGCAGAAGGAGGATATCCGATTCTGGTCGGTCATCTCCGGTGTCGGCTTATGGGGATGTTTCGTGGTCATTGGGACATTCTTCATCGGTATCTTCGATATCGAGGTACTATCACCAGATGGCATCGTTGCGGTCATGGCGGTCCTGCTCGGACTGTTGTGCATGTACGCCATCGCAGGTTACATCACCGCCCTTGAGCGGCTGGAGCGTGGCGCTCGTATTCTGGGTCGTCTGGTGGCACAGGGGAAGCTGGATGTGTCTGCCCGCTCCTCGTTGACCATACCCGAAGAAGAACTTCCAGAAGATATTGATGAAGACGGTGAGGAAGAAGACCTCAGCCCCTTCAAGGAAAATGCCAATCTAGTAGATGATGAGCCAGAACCAGAAGAACCAGAGGAGGAAGAGCCGATGTACGAAGAAAAAGAAGAAGAACCCCGCCCGAGGGTCGAATACCGGGAACCCCAGCCAGTCGCCAGCAGGCCCCCGGTCATCCATAAGCACACATCGCCTGCTTATCCGGTCCAACCATACCAGGCCCAACCCCCGGTCCAGTATGTACCCTATCCGGTCCCGACTCCTTCGGCTCCGGCCCCGACCTATCTTTACAGCACTACGACTCCGACCAGCCCGCAAGCGCCTCCTGTACAGATAATGGCTCTTCCCCAGGATCGCAACGCGCAGCTCGTCATGACCACCCAGCAGCCCTGCCAGAATGTCCAGACCCAGTGCCCGTATCAGAAGGATGACAAGGATAAGGATAAGGAAAGGGAGAAGGACAAGCAGGAGGAACTGTTCCGGGCTCTGAGCTACCGCTTGCAGGATGTTCACGCCCGCCTGGCATGGCTCCGCCAGCGATTGGAGAACGTTGAGGATTCCCCGGTTCCTGGAGCCGCTGCCGGAACCCCTGCCCCCGCCGGTGCCACAGCCTCGGCGACCGTCACCGCCCCGTCGGGTGGCGCACCCATTTCCGATAGTGAGCGTGAACAGCTCAATATGCAGATACGACGCCTGGAGAGCGAGTCCCGGATGGCTCGCGAGGAACAGATGCGTCTTGTTGAGCGGATCCGCACCCTCCAGAACGAGGGACTCGGCTCGGCAGCCCTGAAGGCGGATTTCGAGGCCGCCAAGCGGGAAAAGGAACGGCTACTGGCGCGTCAACGTCGTCTCGAGGGCGATGCCGAGAAGGCCAGGCTCGAGCTGGATCAGACCCTGACCAAGATGGCCGAGAAGGAGCAGGAGCACCGCAAGGCCATCCAACGCCTCCTGGTCAGGATGCAGGAAGCCGAGACCGAGAAGGAACGGCTGGCGATGGAGCTGGAACGGCTCAGGAACATGAAGGAACAGCAGCCTGACTTCACCCAGGAGCAGATACAGTACGAGCAGATCATTCGGGAGAAGGAGCAGGAGTTCGAGAATGCCAGGGCCGAGGCCGATCAGTTACGCGAGGAGATCGAGAGACTCTCCGAGCCCCGGGACCAGGACCAGATACCTCCGCCACCGACCCAGATCCAGCAGGACGATCTGACCGCCGCCGATATGCTGGCCACTGGGCTACTGGAGCGAACCGGTCTCGACTATCAGGCTTTCATCACCCTGAGGGACAAGTTCATCCTCGACGAGGTAGGCCGGCTGGCTGCCTGTCCGCTCTCCCGTATCCTGTCCACCCGGGAACTGGACAACACCGTCGTGTCCATACTGGAGGAGATGGACCTATCGTTCCATACCATCACAGCGGTGCGCAAGAAGAAGTCCCAGCTCAAGGACTTCTACCGCAAGCCCCGCATCGAGACCATGACCGCCAGGATCGACTCCCAGTTACGCCTGATACCGGGTCTGGCCGATGACCCGAGCCTGCGGGCATCTCTTATCGAGGTGGGTGTGGCCCGGCCATTCTATAACTCCCTGATCGAACATGTCATCCTGGAGACCTCACCCCCAGGTACCAAGTTGAAGGTTCGCCGACCCTCGGTCAACGAACAGATACATATCGCCGAGGCCCTGGAGCTCAGCAGCCAGATGGACCATGTGCTGTCCAATCCGCTCCACATGGCCACCGCTCCGCCAGGCTCGGAGGAGGATCGGTTCTTCGATCTCTTCTACCTTTTACCCAAGGAGTACAAGGAGAAGATAAAGAACACGCTGGTCACCGCCTATGTCACGGCACGTCAGACCGCGATACTGGTATCCATCAAGAACCTGCAGCTCTGGTACGCTGGTTTCTATGTGGAACCCGAGCGACTGGCCGATGTGCAGCACGACCGTGATGTCATCGAAGAGGGCGTCTCGGTGCTCCCGGAGAAGGAGCATGAGACCGTTACCACCGTCGTCGGGTCCGAGTCCGAACACGAACATTGATGGGTTTCCCCCGGGGATGTTCAGTCAGACCTTCCAACCAGCCTCAGTCAGACAGCCCGCTTCCATTGGCATTCCTTGATAGGATATCAGGAAGCCCCAGGCTGGCACTGATAGGATGAAACAGATATTGGAGTGGGTCTAGTATCGACGGCCGCCGCCGCCACCACGCCGGTCACGGCCACCGCCTCGACCGCGGTCACCACCGCCGCCACGCCGGTCACGGCCACCACCTCGACCGCGGTCACCACCGCCGCCACTGCGTCTATCACGGCCGCCACCCCTGTCGCGGCCTCTGAAGCCACCTCTGCGGTCTCCTGAACCGAACCGGTCAGGCGGTCGGGTATCCCTGTATTCCAGCTCACACAGGTCCAGGCTCAGGTTCACTTCCTCGATGGATTCCTTGCTGAAGATGAGCTTTCCGTATCGGCCGATGTAGAGTCGCATATGGCCTCGCAACAGCCCGACATAGCCGTTGTGGATCTCGATCGTGTCACCGTTCTTGACCCTGGTGACCTCGTCGTCCCACAGGGTCATGCGTATGATCGCTGTCTCGTCCCCGACGACCGCCTCGGTCACCGATCGGGAAGCCCCTTCACGGCTCTCGACGTTCTGCGGGGGTTCGACATCCACGACCTTCACACGGATAAAGACCTTGCGGGAGTGGGGTGTTAACTCGTCCACCTTCACTGCCAGATGGGCAGGCATAGGTGGGGGAACGGATTTCTCAATAAATTCGTCCAGATCTGGCTCGTCATCTTGAGGGCCATCATTGGGGCTGAAGTTCATCAATCTCGCCTCGTTGCCAAT
Source organism: uncultured archaeon (assembly GCA_964434315.1). GTDB lineage: Archaea > Thermoplasmatota > Poseidoniia > MGIII > CAYLMJ01 > CAYLMJ01. The sequence continues at coordinate 1,522 of CAYSUX010000202.1, read as the reverse complement.
TGGCGTTCCGCATCGAACACCGGTACCGCTTTCGGGTCCCTGCTCTGGGGGGGAATACATATCGGCCCCGGATGTTGAATCATCGGATCTGTTACTAACCGGCCGAGGCAGGGCAGTGATAAAACGCTTTCCCCACTCACAACCTATTTTATCTACACCTATCTGCCCCATACAATGGCATTTGAAGCTGTTGTGGACGAAGCCGCGATACAACGTCGCTGGGAGCGGGCCCGCCTTTTCGAGGCCGAGCCAGCCTTCGATGATTCAGGTGATCCCAGGCCCAAGTTCTTTGTCAATTTCCCATACCCCTACATGAACGGCTACCTGCATATGGGCCACTGCTTCACCCTGCTAAGGGCCGAGGTGGCTGCCAGGTACGAACGGATGCGCGGCAATACGGTCCTATGGCCCTTTGCCTTCCACTGCACCGGCACGCCCATGGTGGCCGCGGCCCAGCGGGTGGCCGGGGGTGAGCCGACTCAGTTGAACATCCTGCGCCAGATGGGCCTTCCCGAGGCGGAGCTGCCCAGGTTCGCCGATATCGAGCACTGGACCAGTTTCTTCCCGGCCGAGGCCCGCAAGGACCTGATGCGTCTGGGAGTTGCCGTTGACTGGCGGCGTTCCTTCATCACCACCGAGCTGAACCCCCGCTACGACGCCTTCGTCCGTTGGCAGTTCCACCGTCTTGAGCAGGGGGGCTACCTGCGCCAGGGCTCTTTCCCGGTGGTCTGGGATCCGGTCCAGAAGACCCCGGTGGGCGACCATGACCGGACCGTTGGAGAGGGTGAGACCCCCCAGGAGTTCACACTGCTCAAATTCCCCCTGGTGGACGAGCCCGGGACCATGCTGGTCGCAGCCACATTACGGCCCGAGACCGCCTTTGGCCAGACCAACCTCTGGGTCGATCCCGATCTGACCTACATCAGGGCCCGGGTCGATGACGAGAATTGGATAATCTCCCGGGAGTGCGCCGACAAGCTGGCCCTTCAGGACCACTCGGTGGAGACCGTCGATGAGGTCAAGGGCCTGGAGCTACTGGGCCGCAAGGGTCTGGCGCCCATCGTCGAGCGTCCCATCCCGGTGCTGCCGGCGCCCTTCTGCGACCCGGCCAAGGGCACCGGCATCGTAACTTCCGTGCCCTCCGACGCGCCCGACGACTGGATGGGTCTCGTGGACCTGCGGGTCCAGGAGGCTCTCAGGCCCGAATGGGGGCTGTCTATCGAGGATATCCTGGCCATCGAGGCCATCGCCATCATCGACTCGGGCGAGCTGGGCACCCTGCCGGCGGTGACCGTTTGCCAGGAGATGGGTGTGACGAACACAACCCAGCGAGATAAGCTGGAAGCGGCCAAGAAGAGGGTCTACCTCCATGGCTTCGAGCAGGGGGTAATGCTCGATACATGCGAGGGCGTGGAAGGCCTGCCGGTGTCCGAGGCTCGTCTGAGGGTCAAGGAAAGGATGCTCGATGAGGGTCGAGCGGCCCTGCTTCACGAGCTGCCCGGCAAGGTGGTCTCACGCTGGC
>CAYSUX010000201.1:0-5617 GCA_964434315.1 uncultured archaeon | reverse complement strand
CAGGATTGATAAGCTCATCATCGTGGCCGACCATACAGGCCGTTCGGTCCCAAAAGCTTTAGGGGGGGGCCGGCTGGCGCCGATGTGAGTCGCGAGTATCCCAACGACCGGCCCTGTCCTGGGTCGAACGAGCCATCAACCAATCCGTCAACCACCCCGTCGACCATCTCATCAACCAATCCGTCGAGGGTCCCCCCACCGCCCGGTTCTCTGGTGGGGACAACCTGGTTACTGGTCCTGGTCTGGACCCTGTTCATCTTCTGGGGGTCGGGAACCTCCAGTGTGGACGAACCGGTATCCAAGCCGGTCACTCAACCCATTATCGAGCCGATCATCGAGCCCATCAACGAAGCCCGGGGCGAGCCACTACCCAGCCCGGGATACGACAAGCTGGACCACGCCGCCGAGTATGGCATACTGGGAGCCTTGCTGTGGCTGGCCCTGTACCTGACCGCAAAACGGGAAGAGGCACCCCAATGGCTACGCAATTTCGGGAGAGGCTGGAACCTGGCAAGACCTTCGGACCGGGAGGCAGCGGTTCGTTGGGCCGGTGGGATCTCCGGTAGGACTCCCGGTAGCAGGGTCATTACATCTGTTCTTAGAGTCTTCACACCACTGGTCCTGTTGGCCACGGTCATAACCAGCCTGTATGGCGCTACCGACGAATTGCACCAGTCCTTTGTGCCCGAGCGGATGGCCGATATCAGGGATTGGGTGGCCGATACCCTCGGTGGTCTGCTGGGGGCGTTGTTCATGGCGGCTGTCATTCCCCGGATGGGTCGAGAACTGGCAGAACGGGGTTGGCGATACACAGGCAGCGAAAGAGGCGAGCTTTGACCTGACCTGACCTGGACCGGACCTAAATCCCGGTGATGGAGTGGATGAGGATGGCGGCGGCGATTATCAGGGCGATACGTATCCGCTCGTCGAACTCCCTGTGGATGATCCCGAAGAGGATGAGGATCAAGGCTGTGATGGCCGCTCCGATGATATAGAGGTAGGAGCCCCAGGCGCCGATGCCCAACCCCGATTCCATGTCGTCCTGGTCATTGTCCAGTGCGGCCCGGGAATATTTCATATCACCGTACTCACCCAGGATGCCGCCGAGGAGCAACAGGATGATGCCTATACAGACCCCGATGGAGACGATGGATTCGGTTCTCATGGGCTGCGCGGGTGGCCCGTACAGTGGCATCTGAGCCTGCGTGTCATAGGGGTCATGGGGTGGCGGATAATATCCCGGGCCCTGGGTTGGCATCTGAGGCGGTATCTGAGGCGCTGCCTGCCCGCCGCCACCCTGGGGTGGAGGTGTCTGGGCCATGGAAGGAGGATCCCGGGGGGCTGTGCCCGGTTGGGGTGTTCCAGGCTGTGGGGCTGGCGGTTGCCTGGCGCCGGGTTGTGACGGCGTCCGGGGAGTCTGTGAGGCAGGTTGCGAGCTCCCTGTCATTTGAGACGGCGCTCTGGGCACTGGTGGCGTCGCGGGGGTCGGGGGCGATGAGCGGGCCTTTTCGTCGGGTGAGGGAGTCTTCCGGTCTGCTCCGGCATCCTTTGTTCCAGGGGCTGTGCCATCCTGGGCCTGGGCCTTGGCCTTGGCCGGTGTCGGGAGGAACTGGGGGGGTTTCGTGTCTTCAGCCATCTTACAACCTCTATTTTGAAGCTCTTATCATTCAAAGAGCCAGGAAGACAAGGTGGGAACGAGTATAAGATTACCGCTGAGGACATAGCTCGTTCAAAAGCCCGCCCGAGATCCGGTGTTTCGCCAATGATCCCAGGAACCTATAGCCTGCCCTTGAAAAGTGAGAGATTCCGTACCGATCCGTCTCGGAGGTTCTGCCGGCCGCCCCGTTGTCTGGCTCTCCGGTCGGTGCAAGACCCCTTCCCGACCCCCTTCCTGACCACTCAGTATATAAAGAAAGCCGGGGGGCCTGTGATAGTGATATAAGGGACCAGGACAATATTATTATTGTTATTGAATGGTCAACAGGCTGTGAACACATCCGAGGATCGTCCAACAACAATATCGTCGAAAAAAGGATGGTCAACATGAAAAAGGAAAACCCGAACCGCTCGACCCGGATATCTCGATTTCTGACACCGGGAATGGTATCCCTGTCACTGATATTCCTGGGGCTCATGGCCCTGCTGGTGCCGGCCAGCATGACCTCTCAGGGTCTCTTCTCCACCGGGACCACGGTGTTCATTCTATGGATCCTGGGCCTGATCTGGCTCTTCTTCCTGGCTGAGTTCATCCTGATGGCCATATTCGCCTGCCCGGCCGAAAGGAAGCTCGGGTTCCAGCTCCGGGCCTTTCTGGCAGTCCTGGTCCCTCCCCTCAGGTTCGGCGCCCGTGTTTCCAAGAGTGATTCCTGGGTCTGGCTGCCCTTCAAAGGCTGGAGGAAGGCCACGGTCGAGTTGAACGAGAGGCTCGCCATGCGCTTCTATGGTCCAATGGCCCTCATCGCCCTGCTGGTGCTACCCCTGCTGGGTCTTGAATATTTGGGAGCCGACCAGATCCGGGAGAACGGCTGGTTGAACTCGCTCATCGACATCAGCTACCGGCTCATCTGGTTCGCCTTCGCCCTGGAGTTCGCGGTTCGGATCTCCCTGGCCCGGGGCAAGGCCGCCTACTGCAAGAAGCATGTGTTGGACCTGGTGATCATCGTCCTGCCCCTGGTGGCCTTCATGCGGGTCCTTCGCGTGCTGCGCCTGGCCCGGGTGGCCCAACTGGAACAACTGGGTCGGATGAGTCGCATGCACCGGTTGCGCAGCGGTCTTTCCAAGGCCTTTCGCTTCTCCATCATCGTCAAGCTGATAAAGCGCTCCAATGTCAAGGCGCTAAAGAAGCAGCTAACCCGCCTGGACGAGGAGCTGGGCGACAAGGAGAGGGAGGTGACGGATCTGAAGGCCCAGATCAAAGAGGTCAGGGACAAGCTGGCAGGCCTGGAGATGATCATCGAGAAGGAGCATTCCGGGAGAATGGAACAGCCCGGCGGGGCCATGGGTTGATGTCTAATGGGAACCGATCCTACCAGGTTCATCCTGGTTTGAGGGAACGCCCCTCCTCCCCTGTCTGCCGGCTCCGGATCAGCTACCATCTAGAAATCTCGGGAAAGTAGAAAATGCTGACCATGTTGTAGATCATGAGCGCGACGATCAGGATCGCCGCGGCAATGATCATGGTGATACGGATGCGATAATGGAACCGATCGAAGAAGAGCCCGACCCAGATGAGGATTGCCGACAGGAGAATAATACCCAGGGATAGCACGATCTTACCCCAGGCGAACAGACTGGTGGCCCGGATGTAGGTGTTCTCGTCACATCTTTCATCGTAGTAGTAACAGTCGTCCTCTCTGGCCTCGATGGCCCTGAACTCACCGTTCACTACGAGTATCCAACCTGTGAGTATCAATAGCAGGCTGACCACCACACATATCTGTACCGGGATCTTTGTACTGATCCTCTAGACAACAGGTTCATCTTCCGACGGCAGCGACGGAAAGCCGCTTCCGGTACCGGGAGGCAGGCGATCTTTGGGCACCGGCGGGAACATCATCTCCTCATCAGCCTCATGGTCGCTCTCATGACCATTCTCGTACTCTTCCGGGTCCATGTTCATACCTCGCGGATCAGATCGGGTCTGCCGCTACTCATGAGGTCTGGAACCCTTGAACTACTATAAACCATTCGGAACCAGGAACCGGGAACCGGGGTATCGGATTCGGGAACCGGGTATCAAAACCGGGAGTTTGGAACCTGGAGTTACAATGGAACCGGCTGCGCTAGCTCAGCGGGTCAGGGCGGGCTTCAACCGTAATCCTCCTTTCGGGATGGCGCGATCCCCAATTCCAATTCCAATCCCAATCTCAATCCAAATTCTTATTAGCCCTGGCCATACACCGATGACCATGCGCGTAGCGGTGCTCCATAAAGAGCGATGTCAGCCCAAGCGGTGCTCCCACGAGTGTATCCGGATGTGCCCGCCGGTTCGCAACGATATCGAGACTATCATCTGGGGTGAGGATGGCAAGCCCGAGATATCGGAGCCGCTCTGCGTGGGCTGCGGCATCTGCGTGCACAAGTGCCCATTCGAGTCCATCACCATCGTGAACCTGCCTGACGAGACCGGCAAGGACATGGCCCATCGTTATGGCCAGAACGGTTTCCGGCTCTTCGGACTCCCGGTGCCCAGGGAGGGGGCCATTGTGGGTCTGCTGGGCGCCAACGGCATCGGCAAGACCACGGCCATCAGTCTCCTGGCCGGGCTCCAGATACCCAACCTGGGTCGCTGGGGCGGCCTTCAGCGGGGAGAGACCGTTCCATCCGACCTTCGGGATCTCATGGCCACCCGGGATGGCACCTTTGCGCCAGGTGGCGCATCGGTTCCCGGCTGGGAGGCGGTGCTGGAGCACTTCGCGGGCACGGCGCTGCACGACTACCTCGAGGGGGTCTCGACCGGGGAACTGCGAGCGGCCCTCAAGCCCCAGTACGTGGATTCCATCCCCAAACAGGCCTCCGGCGCCGTGGGCGAGCTCCTGGGCCAGGTGGCGGGGTTGGAAGGCGATGTCAATGCCACGGCCCGGAGTCTGGCCCTGGAGGGGCTTCTGGACCACCCTATCGACAAACTCTCGGGAGGTGAGCTCCAGAAGGTAGCGCTGGCCGCCACCATCCTCAAGGAGGCCGATATCTACTTCTTCGATGAGCCCTGCTCCTATCTGGACATCGCCGAAAGGCTACGGGTCGCCAGGGTCATCCACGAACTGGGCCGGAATTCAAGGGTGATCGTCATCGAGCACGACCTGGCGGTATTGGACTTCCTGGCCGACCGGGTCCACCTGCTCTATGGCAAGGAGGGGGCCTACGGCATCGTCTCACAACCACACAAGGTGCGACAGGCCATCAACATCTACCTGAATGGCTACCTGGACGACGCCAATGTCCGGTTCAGGTCCAAACCCATCCGATTCGAGGACCACCCTCCCCGCAAGGAATGGGAGACCTATCCGATCGTCCGCTTCGACGGTCTGGTCAAGAGCCTGGGCGACTTCACCCTGACCAGCGGACCCGGCAACATCCACCAGGGTCAGGTGGTTGGCGTCGTGGGACCCAACGCCACTGGCAAGACCACCTTCGTTCGATTGCTGGCCGGCGAGATAGACCCCGACGGCGGCTGGTCCTCCACCGAGGTGGAATGGGCCTACAAGCCCCAGTACATCAGCCCGCCCGAGGGGTTCACGGTGGGCGCCTTCATCCGGGGGGTCAGGGGATTTTCCGAGGCCCACCTGAAGGCCGAGCTCCAGGGACCGCTGGGCCTGACAAAACTGATGGAACGGGAGCTTACCGAGCTGTCTGGCGGGGAGCTCCAGAGGGCGGCTATCGCGGCGGCCTTGCTCACCGACGCCCGGCTCTACCTGCTGGACGAGCCCTCGGCCTACCTGGATGTGGAGCAGCGCATGATGGTGGCCCACACCATCCGTCGGGTCATCGAGCGCAAGGGCGCCTCGGCCCTGGTTGTGGACCACGACCTCTATTTCCTGGACACCCTGGCCGATTCGCTCATGGTATTCAGTGGCCAGGGAGGCGTCGAAGGCAAAGCCGAAGGTCCCTACGAGATGCG
>CAYSUX010000200.1:0-5645 GCA_964434315.1 uncultured archaeon | reverse complement strand
CAGTAGGCGGGTATCTTGTATTCCGTAGGAGCGGGCGGGGGCGTGGGCTGTCCGATACCAGCGGGGGCGTCGGTGTCGCAGGCTGGCTGTTGGACGGGGCTTTGGCTGGCCGGATAGATACATCATACATCTTTTCCTATCGGTCGATACCGCAGTCTATTAATAGAATGGTCACGATTACGGCTTCATGAGTATTCTGGGATGCCCGCACATCGAATTTCATCGTCATCCGGGATCGCTCATACCGTTGTGGAAGGTCGGGAACGGAGGTGAAGGACTTGACAATGGACAAGGATGATAAAGGATCACAAAAAGAATCACAGGAAGGATCACACAAAGGATCACGGGAAGAGCGCGATGTATTTGATAAGGTCGAGGAAGAACTGGAACGCTTTCCGCCTGAATCGACTGGATCGATCCATTCCCTCAGGGATAATGAGGTCACCCCACAGCCCTCACGGCCCATACAGCCCCCGCTACTCCCAAGGGCCCACCCATGGCCTGAGCAAGGGCATCGGTCCCGGCGGCCGTATGTGTCTGGACCGAAGGATCAACAGCCGATGAGCATCCTCTGGCCCACCAGCCTGTTCATCATGGTGCTACTGTTGGCGATCATCCTGGCAGCGGTTACACGAACCGATAATGCCGAGGCCCAGCCCAAGACCGCCCCGGATCTGGAGATCGAGGAGGGCATGGTGTTCTTCCAGTTGGATGATATCGATAACGGATCATACCGGATGACCATATCCGTCTACATCACCAATTATGGTGAGGAGACCTCGGGAGATATCCGGATGAACATCTATGCCGAGAACAAGTTCAATGATATCGTCTACGATTCAGCCAACAAGACGGTGGAAGCCATCGAGGGACACAAGACCATCGAGGTCACTATCCCGATAGAACTCCCCGAAAACAACTCGTTTCGCATCCGCATCTTCCTCTTTGAGGCAGGGCTCATCAAGATCCATGGCTATGGCGAGGTGTCACTGACCAACGTGGATCAGACAGTGGTGGAGTACACCGATGATAACAGTGCCGGGCGAGGTCCCACAAGTGAAGATATGAGTGCTTCAGATCCCCTATCTATCGGTGCCAGTCTCATTATCATCGGATTGGTGGCAGCGGCCATCTTGACACGACGGGTCAGTGGCGGTTCGGATCAGGTCATAGGGAGGATGAAGGTATGAGCACCGACATTCCCCTTCCCAGTAAGCGGATGGCCATCCTCGATCTTGAAGCAAAAGGGCTGAACCGGCCAGAGCGCCGGAGCCTGCAGCTCTTCGCCATGCTGATTGTAACCATGTTGGTGGTAATGGCCCTGGTCTATCTGACCGATGATGAGGATATAGAAGACCCGGAGTCGGTAGAGACCGATCTGCGCATAGATCACATGTTCACCCAGCTTGTGAGCTCGGATAACCTCTCCTTTGATTTTGACCTGCGTATCCTGATAACCAATCAGGCCGAGGCGCCGGCCGAGCAGGTGAAGGTCGAGATCGCGGGCATCGACAACGATGCCAAACTGACCTATGACAAGCAGGACAGTTCGGTGTTCAACATCCCGGCCGAGAACACCACCGAGCGGTCGGTGAGACTCACCCTGCCCAGGGTGAGCGCCCACAAGATGTTCGTGATGGTCTTTGCCGGAGATGAGTTGAAGATCAAGGGTTATGCCATCATATCGGTTGAAGGCTCCAGCGATAAACGAGACTTCCAGGTCACCTACCAACGGGAGAACCAGGGTATCACCTACTCAGAGGAACAAACCTCATCGACCAACAAGGACGAGAGAACGCTGGTGGGCATGACCTTCACCCTCGTGGTGATAATCGAGATCATCCTGCTGGGGGGCATGTTATCCAACCGCAACCTCATCACGGCGTTGGGCAAACTCACCGGGAAGGGGTCTTCGGCCAATAACTCGGACACCTGATGACAGATTGACAGACAGACAGGTCGTAGATCAATATCGACAGCTTTGACGGCTTGCCGCCGCGCCGGTTGGTGGTTGGTGGCTAAGGCTAATGGCCCGTAACCGTAATTGTGTAATTGTGTAATGTGATTGCCCATAACGCCCCTGCCAGTCCGTCTATTGACTCGGCTGCCCTTCACTGTTACTCGACCGTCACCTTCAGGCTACCCAGCTTCTCGATGGTGGCCTCGATGGTATCGCCGGCCTTTATCTCGGAGACACCCTCGGGGGTGCCGGTGGAGATGATATCGCCGAACTCCAGGGTCATTACCCGAGAAAGGAACGCGATCAGCTCATCGAGCTTGTAGAGCATCGCCGAGGTCCGGCCGCTCTGTCTTGGCTCGCCATTGGTGCGCAGCTCGATGGCCAGGTCCCGGGCTCCGGTGATACCCCCGACAGTTTCCGTCGGTGTGGCCGCTGAGACCGGAGCCGATGTGTCCCAGCACTTGGATATGCCGAAAGGCCGCCCACTCTGCTTGCCTTCGGTCTGGATGTCCCGGGCGGTCAGGTCCAGCAGGATACCGTAGCCCGCGATGTGCTCGTCGGCCGCCTCCTTTGGGATATGCCTGCCTGTCTTGCCTATTAGCAGGTATAGCTCCACCTCGTGGTGAACACAGGATGAGAAATCGGGCAGCCGAACGGTGCCGCCGTCGGGCAATAGGGCGGTGGCGGGCTTGAGAAAGAAGTAGGGCCAGGGAGGAGGCGTGGAGTTCATCTCGGCGCTGTGCTTGGGATAGTTCTGGGCCAGGCAGATGATCTTGCCAATGGGAATCTCGGTGGCAGGCCCGGTATCGGTGCCAAGGAGGGGGATGGTGCGCATGGGCTCAGGGAATGGAGATGAGGGGATAATGGTGATGGAGACCTCGGCCAGCCATTGGGTGGATATGTGGAGTGTCGAGGGGCATCTTGAGGATGGCAGCTCAACTCACAACACGGCGATATGCCCTACAATCAGACCAGGCGACACAGGTCAATGTATTATCGAATTGACGACCCGGGAGTTCAGCGATGAGGGTGCCGGCTACGACTATAGTTGTGAGTTGTGTTATCGACGTGTACTATGATTAGCAGATATCATAGGGCCATCATAGGGCCATCATAGGGCCATCATAGACCCGTTCTGATGCCATATTCGGGATTGTTACCAGGACACAGGAACCGGAACGGTGATTCACCAGACCTCGGTGCCCAGCACCAGCTGATCCTCACTGGCTCCGGCTACCCATCGGCGCCAGACCGTCAGGGCCGTGGCGGTGTGGGTGCCCACAAGGGTCGAGGGTTTCGTCGTGCTTGAGGTCAAAGTGGTCATTTTCATCAGCTCCAGGGTTCTTCTCGACTTCGGCTTAAAAGGAGTTTAAGGGACAAGTTTCGAATTTTCGACCTTTTTCAGTTGAGGTCAGCGACAGCTCCGACTGGGCCGGGCGAGGGCAGGGGGAGGGCCGGGGAGGCGACCTCGGCTGCCGTCGTTCACCTGTGCCCGGCTCGGTAGCCACAGCCACCGTGGGCCTCGGCAGGACTTGGCCGGCTTTAGCTCGGCAGGACTTGGCTGGAAAACCTAATATGCTCTGGGAAAGGCCGGGGCGATAAAGGTTATTAACAACCAATCCTTGGAAATCAACATGGGCGAAACCCCCGACCCGAATGTAGCAGCCTTTGAAGCGATGCAATCCCGATTGGAGATCGAGCATCCTCACGAGGTCGTGATATTCCAGAAGGGGCGTCTGATCGCCACAGGAAAAGACTATACCGAGGCTATGGAAAGAGCCTCGACAAATCCGAAAAGCGACAAGCAGGAGAAGTTCCTGTTGAAAAGGGTTGGACCATATGAAGAAGAGGTCATTTGCGTACTATAGGAACAAACCGATCGTCAAGGCAGTATTCCATGGGCGATCTTCCTATGAGCTTGATATGCTGGTGGATACAGGAGCCGACCATGTTTCTGTCCCCCCACAGTTCTGTGAGCAATTGGGTTGGCAAAAGGTTGAGACTCGAAGGATAATCGTGCCGGGCGGGATTATCAAGGCTCCGGTCTATGAAGGCGTTATCGAATTTGAAAATATCAAACGGATGGTCAAGATCATGGGCTTCGAGATCCCGGTAATCGAATATGTCGATGGACTGTTGGGCAGGCAATTCCTTGATCTTTTCGAGGTTTGTTTCAATGGTGGCAGGCGAGTTTCCTTTGAATTACTCGTTCAGCCCCAGACCTCTGCGAAGCGGTCCACGACCTTGTCCAGGAATGTGGGTCGGTAGGTGATGAGGGTCCTGGCCACATCCTCGGGCTCGTTTACGCGAAAATGAGTGGTTCGCCCCTCTTTGCGGCGACTCAGGACCTCTCGCTGGACCATCTTCTTCAGATGGAATGACAATGTGGAAGGCGAAATAGTGAATTGTTGCCCTATTTGCTTGTGGGTGGCATCGGGATTCAACAGCAGGAAAACAGCGATCCGGCGGGGCACCTCCTGGCGCAGAAGGCCCACCAGTTGTTTGTTCCGGACCCGCACTCTGGTGATGTAGTAGCGTTTGTAATGGCCGTTGGGTCTGGTCGTCACCAGTTCGTGCAGTTCAAGGTAGTCGAGGTGGTATTCCAGATTGCCCATGGAAGAAACACCGGCTCTCTTCTTCAATTCCCTGAGATGGCAGCCCGGATTCCGCTCGATGATCTGGTAGATCCTCTGGCGGGTTGTGACCTCCACCGAATCGGGCTTGCACTCGACGATGGCGGCCATATTACTTTTTCCATACCGCCAGGAAGAAGAGCAGTAGCGCTATGGTATCGAGGATCAACTGGAACGCGAGACAAAAATCGACCTTGTCGAAATAGTCAAGCGTCTGGCACAGGACCCGGATGAAGATGACCCCGAACGCCCCGCCAACGAAGAGGAAACGGGGGTTCTCCAGCCGTCGATAGGCCATCAGCGCTATGGCCGTCAGGGTCAATGCGAAGACGGTCAGCCAGCCCAGCAGTACGCCGTCGAGCTCCATGGTCGGTCATTCGCGCTCCCTATAATAAGAGCTTCAGACCGGGGGCCGGGGGGCCGGGCGCTCAACCAGCCCCGGATAGTTCGATGTTCGTCCCTGACCATTTATATTGAACGGCGGCAGGAGTAGTGTCAAGGCGAAATCGCCTGGAGGCATATCGATGAATACACGAATAGCCGTTGTGACCGCCACCCTTTCCCTGCTGCTCGTTGCGGCAGTGGGCCTGGTGAGCGCGGAGATGACCCAGCAAGACCGCGCCTCCGAAAGCTCGGAGGTCTATGGAGATAGAGCCGCTCGAAACGAGGGCGCGGGCAAAGATGGCGACCTAAAGGGCGGCCACCGGGAGCGAGGCGGTCCCTGCGGCCAGGAAGGCCAGGGCCCTGGTGAAGGTGCCGAAGGCGAAGGTCGCGAACACCTCGAAGGCCAGGAAGGCCCTCGCAGATCGCCCGCCCGTGACGAGGGTGAAGATCGTGAAGGCCCGGGAGAGGGCAAAGAGGGTCGTGAGCGTAACAAGATGCCCGGCAAGTGCCACAAACACAAGGACCGGGGCGATGGGGCCGGCGAAGGTGAGCCCGGGGAGCGCCTCCCGATGGAGCGTGTCAACCTGAGCGATCTCGACGCTGAGACCCTGGAGGCCCTGATGACCCTCAAGGCCTTCCTTGACGAGCAAAGGGAGAACCGGGAGAAC
>CAYSUX010000199.1:0-5673 GCA_964434315.1 uncultured archaeon | reverse complement strand
GGAGAAGATGATCATGATGGCCAGCATGATGCCCAGGCCCGAGGTCAGGGTTTTCTTCCGGTTCCTGACGACGTTCTGAACCGCCAGATATGTGTAGAGGAAGAGCTTGACCATTTCCAACCCCCATTCGGATGGTAGGATCGGATAGGGCCAAGATGGCTATAACGATTATGGTTTGTTTGGATTGGTGCGTTTGGATTGGACCAAATGCCTGTCCTGAAGAAATGGGTTGTTATGCAATGAGGAGCCTGCTCCCCATCATCAATCGACCTTGACGACCACCTTGCCCACCATCTCGCCTTCCTCCACGACCCGGTGGGCCTCCTGCAATTCGGACAGGGGCAGGACCCGGTCGATCACCGGCTTGAGCTTGCCCGACCAGGCCAGGGCCAGGGCCTCGGCGGTCTCGTTGTGGCTACCCATGGTCGAGCCCATGAGCTTGTACTGGTTCCAGAAGAGGAAGGTCAGGTTCAGGTCTGCCTTGTGGCCGGTTGTCGCCCCGCAAGTGACGAATCGACCGCCCCGGGCCAGACCTTTCATGGCGGTCTTCCAGACCGACTGACCCACGTTGTCCAGGATGACATCGACACCCCGGCCATCGGTGAATCCCTTGACCCTGCGGGCGATATCCTCCTGTTCGTAGTTGATGACCTCATCGGCGCCCAGGGCCTTCAACTCGGTGGCTTTCTCGTCGGTGCCGGCAGTTGCGATGACCTTTGCGCCTAGGTGTCTGGCCAGTTGGATGGCCATGGTACCGACACCACCCGAGGCTCCCATGATCAGCACCTGTTCTCCAGGTCGGATGTCGGCACGGCCAACTGCCATCCGGTAGGCGGTGAGGCTCACCAGAGGTACGGCGGCGGCCTCGGTCCATTCCCAGCTTTTGGGTAATCGATAAAGGTTGACCGCAGGCACCCGGCAGTACTGGGCATTGCCGCCCCAGACATGCTCGCCCACCAGCATGAACGATTCGCACAGGGAGTGTTCTCCCTTCAGGCACACAGGGCATCGACCGCAGCTCAGACCGGGATCGATCACCACCCGGTCGCCCTCTTTCCAGTCTTCGACACCCTTTCCCACCTCGGCTATCTCACCGGCCACATCGGCGCCAAGCACATGGGGCATCGGCAGCTTCAATCCGGGGATGCCGTTACGGACCCAGAGGTCCAGGTGGTTCATCGAGCTGGCCTTCACCTTCACAATAACATCATCAGAACCGCAGGTCGGTATGTCCAGTTCCATCGGCTCGAGCTTTGTTCGGTCTCCGTGGCTCAGTATGGCCATGGCCTCCATTGTCATCTACTCTCCCTCCCTCAGTATGATGTTCAGTTCCTTGGCCGCCTCGAAGATCCGGTCGTCACGGTAGAACTCACCATAGACTATCTCCTTTATCCCGGCGTTGGCCAGGCTCTTGAAACAGTTCCAGCAGGGACTGGCGGTGGTGTAGACCGTACCTTCGTTGATGGCGATGCCGTGGCGGGCGGCCTGGGTGATGGCGTTCAGCTCGGCATGGACGGTACGAACACAATGGCCGTCCTCCATCATGTGTCCCACACTGTCGCAATGGGGCAGGCCGGCGATGGAGCCATTGTAGCCTGTGGCCAGGATCCGTTTCTCCTTGACGATGACCGCGCCGATGTGCTTTCGGTCACAGGTTGCGCGGGTGGCCACAGAGCGGGCCAGGTTCATGAAATACTCATCCCAACTGGGGCGGGTCATGTTTGGGGAGCAAGGCTTCCACTTTTGAGGGTTTTGGATTCATCGTGCGATTCATTTCAAGCCTGCCTACCCCCGCCAGTTAACGTGAAACCGCACGCCAGTTAGTGGATAATATGACAACCCGCCCGCCCAAGCAGCTTGAACGGTTTTGAGTTTTAAGGCTTAAACCTATTTGCGCAGCGTCCTCAGCTTGTCGCGCACGGCCTCTTTGATAAAATCATCACGGGAGGAATATTCCCCTGCTTCTATGTACTCATCCATACCCTTCAATAATCCTTCGGGCAGTTCCAGTGTCACCAGGCGGCCGGCCATGCCCGCTCCGGGTCGTGGGCTCGGTCGTGTCTGACCGGTGGTGGTTCGTTTGACGGCCTTCTTGGACTGGGGCTTGGTTTTGCGCCTCTCGGTTGTCGGCTTGCGCGTCGCGGGTCTTGGATATGGCGGGCTCGCCTTTGATATGTCCCCTGCCATCTCATCGGTTCGGCCTTCGGATCTTGCTTCCGGGTTCAGGAGATCCCTGGGCTGGTGCCCCGGTATCTTGCCCGGCATCCTATCGCCATAGCGCTCCCTTAACAAGGAAAGTTCGGGATTGATGGCAGCCTCATCGGGGTCCAGACCATCCTCCTCGGCGACGCGGCGGCGCAGGTCTGAATAGAACTGGGAGGCATCGGACAGGGTCTTGTCCAGCTCGGCCGAGGTCTTGTACTGGGTCTTGCGTCGCAGGTAACCCATGGATGGCCATCCTTAGACCTCTGAACGGTTAAGGTTTTGCAAGATATCCATGATGGTCCATAGCCACTACAAAGTCACCTGGAAAGGCTATGGACCAGAGGCTCGATAGTACTGCCCGGTAACAATCGAATCTCGACGATATGGTTATAAAAGAATTGAGACCGCGAGATGGGCCTGAAGCTGGAAACTGCGGGGCTTTTCGCCGGTGCAAGCGACCGACATGACGCGTCCCGGTGCCGGCTCCAGGTACCCCCTCCGGTCCGAGGTGGCCCTGTTCATTGGTTCCGGACGCTTCACTTGAACTCGAGCAGGCTCTCGAAATAGCGTTGGTGAGCAGATATGTCGCTCTCTTTGTTCCGCCGGTAGCGCCGGTTGGAGTGGGAGGTGGCCTCCATCTGGATCAGTCCGGCCTCGGCCATGGCCGTGGCATAGCGGCCCACCTTGGTGGTGGTGATGCCCGGCGCGCCGGCAAGGACCTTGGAGCGTTTGATAAGGTCGCGGCTGTAGATGTAGGTCTTGGCGTTCTTGAGGACCTCCAGGATCTCAAAGCAGATGATCAGCTCCTCGGGAATGGGCGGGCTCTTGAAGGAGTAGGCCAGCTTGCGCCGCTCCTTGCGGGGGTCCCTTTCGGCCTTGACGATACCGAACCGTTCGTAGAGTTCCAGGACGTTCTTCAGGTTGCGAGGATAACGACCCACAATGAATTCCAGCTCAAAGAGGGAATAGATACGTATCGGGTCCTCGGCCTGCTCCTGCTTGACCTGGTCCAGATACTTGAGCCTGAACACCTTGGCGGTATAGGACAGCTCGAGCTCCACCCTGTTCCTGGCGTACATCTTCGCTAGCATGTAATCCGCCCGGTGGGTGGGCTCGGCCATGGATGGACAGCCGGCTCGTGGGCTAAAAGGTTGCCACCGCCCACCGCCCTGCCTTATTGGTGAAGTCAGTTCATATTCTACCGGTCAAAGCCCCCGTTCTTTCGAACCCTTCGACCAAGCTTAAATACCGGAAGGATCAAATTCCCAATGAAGATGAAACACGAGAAGGTCATCCTGGTCGCCTTGCTGCTCTTCACGCCCCTGGTGCTACTGGGTTTGCAACAGACCCATCCCACCTTTGAGATAGGCATCGTCCTTGTGGATGAGACCGATGACCATTATGCCGGCGTCATCATCCGGGGATTCATAAGATACGACGAATACTTCGAGGCCCGCCTTCTCCCGGTTTCCTTCAATGCCTCTGGAGTGGAGTTCGAGCGGGATTCTTTCGGATACGAACATTACCTGAACTCCGATCTGGTCGAGAAGGCGGCTCCCCTGGAGTTGGCCGGGGCGCATGAAGTGGATATCATCCTTCTTCTCACAGACCATTTCATGTCCGATTGGGATGGCGACAACACCAGCATCTGGGGGCAGGCTTTTCCCGACCACTCGTGTGTACTGATGTCCTCGGCCTGGTTCGATGACAACGACACCGGGACCGATAGAGGAGCTCAGCAGATAGCCTTGCACGAGACCATGCACCTGTTGGGCTATACCCACAACATGGCTTACCAGCATGGCATCATGGGCTATGGCGACTACTCGTCGGTCAAGCGGGTGCCACTGCCGTTTGAGCGGTTTCAGATGCCCTTGCGAGCCCATCTGTTCGCCCTGGTGGGTGCCACCTCCTTTGTCAACATCGTGACCCTGACCCGGGTTGCCTGGGCTCTGCTCCTCCTGCCTCCATACGCGGCTGTGGAGCTGCTGGTCTATCGCCGCTACAGGGACCGGCAGCCCGAGGCCGAGCACCATACGACCATGGCCATCGCGAGTCTTATTGGCAGCTTCACCTTGTTGGCCATCTTCGTGGAATCGTTTGCCGTGTTAATGGCGCCGTTGGCGGTGATCGTGGGGGTCCATGAAGGGTATGCAAGGTATCTATCAAAGCACAAACGCTCTTTGGAAGGAAAATCCGATGATTCTTGAATTGAAACTAATCCCAATGGTGTACACAGGATATTGCCTGATATCCGGGGGGTGAGATCTCGAGTTCAAATCGCATTGATCTGGTCATCATTGTCACCCTGATCATATCGACACCTTCGTTCCTCCTTCTGGCCGCGGCGTACCATCCCGAGTTCGATATCGGCATCGTTCTCGTTGATGACTGTGATGAGTATTTTGCGGGTATTACCATCGAGGGCTACGGCGAGTATGGAGAGTATTTCGAAGCCAGACTGCTGCCTATTCGTTTCATTGCCTCGAAAGTGGAGACCAGAAACGGGTTCTATCTCAACTCCGATTTCTTTCGCCTAGGCCAGCCCGAGGCCCTGGCCAAGGCCCACGATGTTGACATCATCGTTTTTTGACCGACCATCGCATCCAGAACTGGGACGAGGACGGGGGAGGAGTCTGGGGTGAAGCCCATCCCGAGACCTCCAGTGCCCTGGTCAGCGTCGCTTACTTTACCAACCGCACTGCCGCCCACGACACGGCCATCCAACACACGGTCCTGCACGAGGTCTTTCATCTGCTGGGCTACACCCACAACCATTGGAGCGATGAGGGGGTCATGGTCTATGCCGCCAACAGGGTCAACATTCGATTGAACCGATACAACGAATTCCAGCTTCCGGTTCGGGCCTGGGCCTTCAGTTTGGCCGCCGGGGCCTCCTTCCTGACGATGGTCCTGGTCTCCAACACCCTGTTCGTTCTGGTCCTGTTACCGATGTACACGGCGGCGGAGCTGGGGATATCCCAGACCTATCGGCGGATAGGCATAAGGTGGGGTGAGAAGGCGTTGGCTTCAGGGGCAGGCAAAGAGCCGAAGACCGAGTTGCCAACAGAGGATCGCCCGCGCTCCTCAATACTCTCGCCTCCCTCCCCACCCGGATATCTCATAGTGGCCGGGATCATCCAGTCGTTCGTGGTCCTGATGATGTTTCGAGAGTCGTTCTTCTTCCTGCTGGTGCCCCTGGTCTTCATGGTCTTCTTTCATCAGGTGTAACATACGTGGGAGACTGTGAAGAGAGGGGGGGACCATTCCAAATAATTGGTAAATTACTATATATTATCCTGCACTTCAATTGCTAAACCAGGCCTGTGCATGCCCGCACCACTTTCACGATTTGAGTTCGGAGTTCAGTTGTTTTTCATGGCTTTGGCGATACGCTCGGGCAGGGCGTCCAGTTTCTCGCCGAGGCCATCAAACCCGCTGTCCATCCTATCGCCCAGACTATCGCCG
>CAYSUX010000198.1:0-5680 GCA_964434315.1 uncultured archaeon | reverse complement strand
CAGGAACTTCTCGTTATCCGCCATCAGGCTTTCCCCCTGTTAGCGGCCTTGGAGGCGGGCTCGGGCGGCAGCCCGGCTTCCGGGTCCTCGGCCAGGGCCAGGGCCAGCAGGGCCATGCGGGTGGGCACGCCGTTGAAGGCCTGGGTAAAATAGGCGGCGTGGGGCGTGTTGTCCACCTCGGGGGATATCTCGTCCACCCTGGGCAACGGGTGCAATATCCGAAGCTCGGGCTTGGCCTCTCGCAGGATATCCAGATCGATCTGGTAGATGTCCGCGATCTTTAAATACTCCTCTTCGGTGGGAAAACGCTCTTTCTGGATGCGGGTCTGATAGAGGATATCCAGTTCGGGAACCGTCTTCTCCAGTTCCTGGGTAACATTCACCTCGAGCCCGGTCTTGCGGGCCCGTTCTACGAATTCGAAAGGCATTGACAGCGCGGGCGGGGCGATGAGGGTCAACTTGACGTCGAAATTGGTCAGGGCCAGGGCCAGGGAGTGGACCGTCCGACCATAGCGTAGATCACCGGCCAGGCCTATGTGCAGGCCGTCGATGCGACCACGTTCCTGCTTAATCGTGAAGAGGTCCAGCAGGGTCTGGGTCGGGTGTTGACCGGCACCGTCACCGGCGTTGATGACAGGAACCTTGGAGACCTGGGCTGCCAGCCGCGCCGCTCCCTCGTTGGGATGGCGCATGACGATGGCGTCCGAATAGCCATCGACCATCTTGATGGTATCGAAGAGGGTCTCGCCCTTCTGATGGGAGGTGGACCGGGTATCGGCAAAACCGATGTACGAGCCGCCAAGACGGCAAATGGCTGTCTCGAAGGATAATCTGGTTCTGGTCGAGGGCTCGAAGAAGAGGGTCGCCAGGACCTTGCCGGTCAAGGTCGTCAATTTCGGCTCACCATCCCTGGCTGTCGGTAACATACGTTTTGCCAGGGCCAGTATCCGCTCTAGCTCTTCCCGATCCAGCTCGGCTACCGAGATGAGGTTTCGTCCGCGGTGGGGATCGCTCATGGTTTACCGAGAGAGTAATTAGCAAGCCCGGGCTAAAGAGTCTTTCCCCCAAGATCGTCATAAGGCCTGAGATGTTTTGATGTTCCAGGCTACTTTTTCCATATCCTGGTCAATAACAACCACACCGACTTCAGGGAGATGATCGGGATTGCTTATATTCTTGCGGCGTGACCTTCACCACCCTGGGTTACGGGGATTTCGCCCCCCAGGATTCATATCGCATCGTGGCGGTCACCGAGGCATTTCTGGGAGCCTTCTGCATGGCCCTGTTCCTGATAGTCTTTGCCAGAAAGATAATGCGTTGACGTTGACGAACCCGGACCGGCGGATGATGGGGTTGTGACCGGACCCGAAGGCCCGACCACGATGTGCGTTCTTCACGCACGGTATGTGCCACATCCGTTCAGGTTGATTCCGTTCAGCTCAGATGTAACCTGTAGAGTTCAGATGTAACCGTAATCCCTCATAAAGCGCTCCTTAAGGTAACCCGGGAAGTAGGCCACCAGCAGGCCCAGCAATGTGACCAGCAGATAGGTGCTGACAAAGAGGTGGAGCTCCAGTCCCGCGTACAGGTCGTACTTCAGGGACCCGAGGCCCGCGAGACGCACCAGGGTGCCGACCCCGGCCACAGCGAGCCCGGTCCCGGTCCCGGCCCCCAGGCTGATAAAGAGCAGGAAGACCAGATAGACGAAGCTGGCTGTGGGAGCAACCCACCACATTCCATCGACGATGGGGGGGATGGAGAGCAACGCGACTCCAACCCCGGCGCAGAATGCCAGAATCCGGAAGGAAAAACCCCAGCCATAGAGGTCCCGGAACTGGCGGGCCACCTCGGAGGGGTGTTTTGCCTCGGCCACGGCCTCGTTGATGGACCTGTCATCGGGAGGGCCATCCTCGGAGGCCCGGTCCAGGATATGGCGACCCAACTCATCCAGGATGTCCCTGCGCTGGTAGCTGTCCATCATGGTCAGGCGGAGGCTGACACGGGATAGATAACCGTTCAGGGCAAGATAGCCGGTGCTGTGGAGGTTCATGGGCTTTGCTCCATCGTCATTTTCTCGTCGTTCTGTCGCTGTATCCTGGTTCACCCGGCGAGTCAGTCATCTCATCTCTTCAATCGCTTGTGGGTTAGATTCACCGCGCCGATGGCGACAATCGCCACCAGGGCCACCTGAAGGAGCTGGACCGCCGCCAACGAGTCGAGCAGGTTCTGAAGCGCGGCGCCGGCGGTTTCGATGATATTCACCAGCGTGGTCGCGGCCTCGAACCCGGGGTCGTGGAACAGTGTGTCGCCGGCAGGATAGATGTACCCTCCCATCATCACAATGCCCTTGGCGATACCCCGGGAGCGGTACTCCTCAACGCGGTCGGTCTTCTTCACGAGGTCGACCTTGGCCAGATAGAGCTGGAGCGGCTGCATGGCATGGATCTGGTAGGTGAGGGTCTCGTTGGTGGTATTGCCGTCGATGGTCGTTTCCACATCGGAGATCCAGGTGAAGCGGGCCGCCCGGTCCCAGTTGTCATTGAAGCTGATCCGGTTCTTCTTGATCCGCTGGACCTTGTTGAGGTATTCTTCGTCAGGTCGATATTTGACCTTGCCATTGTCATCGGGTTTGCCGTTGTCCTTGCCATCGTTGCCTTCATCGCCGGCACGGCCCGGGTCATCCTGGTAATCCCTGTGTTCCCCGGTTTCCTGGTCTATCTCGTAATCGGTCTCGTATTCGACCATGCCGGTACCATCGCTCAGATGTTCATCGAAGAACTGGGCCTTCATCCAATCGGCCACGCCGTTGGGAATGAATGTGGCAAAGGTGGTGAAGGTCAGGAGCATTATCTTCGAGCGGTTATCGCGCTCGGTAAAGTCCCAACCGTCGATGAGATGGTCATACTTCATTGAGGTATCGATGGCTGTGCCATTGTAATGGCGCGTCCCGTCGCTTCTTGAACTGGTCACCTCGGACCTTTTCACAGTCACCCTGTACCAGGGCACATCTACATCCTTCTGAACCGCCTGGGCCTGCAGGTTGAAGGTTAGTGTGACCTCCTCCAGCACCGGTAGTTCATCAGGGGCCTCCTCGTCTATGTAGATGTAGGATAGATTGGTGGCGGTCAGTGAGAAGCTGATGTCGGCGGTCTGTGCCTCACGGTCGATATTGACCTGCTTATCGGTGAGTTCCCAGGCGGTATTGAGACTCACGACCTTCTGGACCGGCTCATGTTTGTTTTCCTGGAATGTGGAATGGCCGGTGTATCCGATCCTGGGCAGGTAATCGAACAGGTCGTTCTCGGCGCCGATGGTCTTCTTGTTTTGTCCGAACCCGATCCGGTAGCCGTCATCTTTGAACTCCACCAGGGTCGTCAGAGCCTGACCGACATGACGGACAACGGGGATGGACCTTGCCTCCTGGACTGTCCGTCCCTTCTCGTTCTCGACGGTGGCGCCGCCCAGATAGCGTTTCTGGTGGGAGCGCATATGGATGTAGTTCGGCTCATTCTCGGTGCCGTAGACCACCGAGAACCAGGTATCGTTGCCAAAGCGGATGGCGATGAAATCACCGTTCTCGGTGAGTTTCTCGCCGGCGCCCGGAAAATCGCCGACACTGCCTGTGATGATCTCCAGCTCGCCCAGTTCGTAGTGCCTGGCCTCGCCGGCCACTGCCGGGGCGAGAGCCAGGAAACCGGCTGCGACCATCAAGGTCACCACGAAAGCGCTGGAAAGTTTGTTGGAAAGGGGGTTCATGATATCGACCTAGTTGGGGGATATGGGGCAATTCGCGGGTGAAGTTCGCCATCTAGGCACATCGCCGAGCTACTTGCCTAGCATTACTAAGTAGGCAGTATTATATAAACCTACGCCAAACAGGGGCTGTTGCGTTAGCGGGGCTTGACCCTCAAATCTCCATACTCCTGGTATTGGCGGTATGGACCGCGGCCAGGAAGGGCAGGATGGCATAGGCCAGCATCACCCATACGCCCGTGGTCATGTCGGGTGTGAAGGTCGTTCTGGCCTCCTTACCGTGACCGGGACCCTCGAAGAAGCCGCTGTCGGATTCGAAGACATCGGTGATGAGGCTGTTGTTGTGGGTGACCATGAACCAGGGGTCCACCGAGGCGATGGAGATCACGCTGGTGATGATGGGCATTATCATCATGAAGAGGAAGAAGCCGAAGACCGTGGCCGTCATGGTCTTGTTGGTCAGGCTGGATAGCAGGAAAAGGCCGCTGACGAGACAGGTGGCATAGAGCAGGGCCAGCAGATAGGATCGGCCGTACTCGGTACCCGGGATCTCTTTGTAGCTGTAGATGGTCAGTAGCTCCAATCCGGTGACCAGGTAGTAGAAGCTCACCACCATCAGCGCGCACAGGATGGAAGCCAGGTACTTGCCGACGAAGATGGTGGTCCGACGCTGGGGAGTGGGAAAGAGCAAAAGGCCGGTCTTCTTCTCGTATTCGTCGGAAACAGCGTCACCGGCGAACATGACTGCCGAGACCACGGCCAGGACCGATACGAAACCCAGATTCTGGGCGGCGAATCCGGCTGCGGAGTCCGGGAAATCCGAGCCCAGGGCCAAAGGTATCAGATAGAAGAGCAAGGGTATGGCCAATGCCAGGGCCAGGGCGATGAACAGGCGCTTTCGGCGGAACTGCTTTCGAACCTCGAACTGCACTGTCAGATAGGTGTTGAACAGGTCCTCCTTGAGGCTGGTCAGCAGGTTGGCAGGAGGCTGTCCGTTTGATTGCCCGATAGACTGCCCGAGCTCCCGGTTGGCAGAGCTATCGACCGACGGCCTCATCAGGCCACCCCCGCTTCGTCGCCCACGATGGAGTTGTAGAACCTCTCCAGGCTTATCTTCTCGGGGGTGAAGGAGACCACCGGCAGTTTCATTTCATGCAGTTGGGCCAGTATCCGCTGACCGGATGACCTGGTCCCGTCGTACCCCACATGGATATGGCCGCCACCGTTGTTGATCTCCAGCTCACTGATCAGGTTCATATCCTCTATGGCCGCAAGCTGGTTCCCGGATAGAGGGTCGAGGAACTCCACGTCGATGACCTTGCGGTCACTCTGGTGAAGGATGTTATCCACGGTCTCGGTGAGCATCACCTTGCCATCGTCGATGAAGATGACGCTCTTGCAGGTGTCTGAGACCTCCTGAAGCAGATGAGAGGACAGGAATATGGTGACCCCCTCTTCGTTCAATCGCCGTATAAGTTCCCGTACCTCTCTGATCCCTTTTGGGTCCAGGCCGATGACCGGCTCGTCCATGACGAGGATGTGGGGCTCGTGGAGCAGGGCTTTGGCCAGTCCCAGGCGCCGTTCCATTCCAGTGGAGAAATTGCCGATCCTGGAGTGTTCCCACCGGCTCAGGCGTACCAGTTCCAGGACCTCCTTGATACGGGCCTCGCGGTGGGCCTGGCTCATACGATAGACCTTGCCGAAGTAGGTGAGCAGCTCATGGGGCGTCAGGTAGCCGTAGGTCCCTGGCACCTCGATCAGGCAACCCACCTTTGCCAGAGCCCGGGTGGGTTCGGTTGAGATGTCCATTCCATCCAGATAGGCGTTTCCCGAGGTGGGCTTGAGCAGGCTGGTGAGTATCTTGATGGTGGTGGTCTTGCCGGCGCCGTTGGGACCCAGGTATCCCACGATATCCCCGCGCCTGACC
>CAYSUX010000197.1:0-5709 GCA_964434315.1 uncultured archaeon | reverse complement strand
CCCACTCCCGTCATCCCCAGTACCTGGGCTTCGGCCTGCTCATCTACGGCTGGCTGCTGGGTTGGCCCACTTTGCTGGGTCTGGCCATGGTGCCCTTGCTGGTCTATATCTACCACCGGCTGGCCAGGGAGGAGGAAGCCGACGCCGTTGCCGAATGGCCCCAGGCCTATGCCGACTATGCCGCCCGGGTGCCCAGGTTCATCTAAGAGAACGGTATGACTGCTGAAGACGCAGGGCCAGGTGGTCTTGAAGCCAATAGGGGTTCAAGTCCGAGACAATGCGGAGCATTGGCAATCGGCGGCTATGGGCGTGGGGGGCAGGCGAGGGCCGCGTGCGGCGAGAAGCGGCCCCGGCTTCAGTATAGCGGCGCGGGCCTAACTGTCCCCTACTCTATACACAACCACATTTAAGCCACGCAGGCGATGTCGGCCCATGTCCTCCCACTCCCATTCCGATCCCGATCCCGAAGCCATAGCCAAGGCAGGCCGGTCCACCAGGGCGGTGCATGCCGGTAACCGACCGGCCGAGAACGCTGTCAACACCCCCATATTCCTCTCTTCCACCTTCAGGCTCGATGACCACATCTATGGCCAGTGGGCCGAGGGTGACTGGAAGATGCAGGTCTACACCCGCTTCAACAATCCGACCCTGAGCGCGGCGGCGGCCAAGGTGGCAGCCCTGGAGGGGGCCCAGGAGGGTCTGGTCTTCGCCTCGGGTCTGGCAGCCATTCACGCCGCCATCACCGCCTTCTGCGAGGCCGGCGACCGCTTTGTCACCACGCGAGACATCTATGGCGGCACCTACAGCCTCTTTGTCGACGAACTGACCCGGATGGCCATCAAGCCCCTCTTCACCGACCTGCAGGACCTGCGGAAGGCCCGGGGGGTCTTCAACTCGGCCACCAACGAGGCCAATCCGCCCCGTTTGCTATTCGTGGAATCGATGTCCAATCCACTGCTGCGCGTCTATGACCTGCCGGCCCTGGCCGAGCTGGCCCACGACTATGGAGCCCTGTTGCTGGTGGACAACACCTTTGCCACCCCTGTGCTCTGTAATCCCCTGGACCATGGCGCCGACCTGGTCATCCATTCTGCGACCAAATACCTCGGGGGCCACTCCGATCTTGTAGCCGGCACGGTGGCCGGTTCCGAGGAGCTGGTCAAACAGGTCTGGCCCAGGCTGGTCCACTTCGGGGCCTGCATGGACCCCCACGCGGCCTATATGCTGGAACGAGGGCTCAAGACCCTTCCGGTCCGGGTGGAGAGGATGGTCTCCACGGCCCGGGAACTGGCCCTGTGGCTGGATGAACATCCCCTGATAACCAGGGTCCACTACCCTGGTCTGCCCGGTCACGAGCATCATTCCCGGGCCCAGCGGCTCTTCAAGGGTCCCGGGGCCATGATCTCCTTTGTCGTCAAGGGAGGCGACGCCGCTGGCCTGGAGCTGATGCGGGAGCTGGCCTGGCCTGTGGAGGCCACCTCCCTGGGAGGCGTCGAATCCCTGATCTCCATGCCCTTCAACACCTCCCACCTGCCCCTGCCACCCGAGGAGCAGGAGAAGCAGGGGATCGAGCCCGGCTTCGTGCGGCTCTCGGTGGGTCTGGAGGACCCCGAGGACCTGATCGGTGACCTGGCCCGGGTCCTGGAGGGGCTCTAGGCGGACATCGACATCGGGTGTATCGACAATGGACTTTCTCGACCTGGCCCGCTCCCGCCGCTCGATCCGGGCGTTCAGACCCGATCCGATCCCCGAGGAGTTGCTGGAAACGATCCTCGAAGCGGCCCGCTGGGCGCCGTCGGCCGGCAATGTCCAGGCCTGGCGGGTCAAGGTGGTGACCGAACCCAGCGAAAAAGAGAAGCTGCGGCGGCGACCCGATGATTTTCTGCCCACCGCGCCGGTGATCCTGATCTTCTGCGCCGACGCGACGACCTCCGCGGTCCGCTACGGCAACCGGGGCGCCACCCTTTACGCCATCCAGGATGCCACCCTGGCCTGCTGCCACGCCCTACTGGCCGCCGCCGACCTGGGGTTGGGGAGCTGCTGGATCGGGGCCTTCGACGAGGCACATGTAGTTCGGGCTCTGCGGCTGCCCAAGGGGCTGCGACCCGTCGCGCTGCTGCCCCTGGGCTGGCCGGCCGAGGCGCCGGGCCCGACAACCCGCCGGCCCCTGGGCGAAACGATGGTCTAGCTGGTTGCGTGGACCTACCGCCCTCTCATTCGTTCTTCAGGCTCCAGGCTCCCATACCCTTTAAGCATACAAGACCTTAACCTGCGTGTCCCAGGGGGACACTACCATCCTCAGACCCAAGATATCCATCACCGGCCTACCCGGAGCGGGCAAGACCGCCACCATATTGCGGGTGGCCGAGATGGTGAAGGGTGACTTCACCATTGGCGGCTACACGACCCATCCGATCCTGGAGGAGCAGGAGGTCGTCCATGGTTTCGGAACGACCCACGACGAGGTAAAGGTGGCCATCCGTCTGATAGCCTATGACAATCAGGATGAGGCCATCGTGGCCCGCAAGGACCTGGATACCAAGTTCAAGATCCAGGAACTGGGTGTGGACCTGGAGGCCATCGAGGAGGTCGCGGTGCCGGCCATGCGCCGGGCCATGGAGAATTGTGACCTTATCCTTGTCGACGAGGTGGGTAAACTGGGGTCCGACTCCAAGCTCTACGCCGAAACACTGAAGGAGCTTCTGGAGATGAACGTGTCGATGTTGCTCACCATGCACAAGCGCTCCCGCAACCCCCTGCTCCAGGACCTGCGCCGCCGTGACGACATCCGGGTGCTGGAGGTGACTCCCATCAACGCCGGGCTGTTACCCCACAAGATCGTGCGCATCCTGAGAGGCGAGGTGGTCTGACACCCACCGACACCGGAGCCTTGGCCTGGCCCTTTCCCACCCAAGAGACAGTGGAAGGAGCGACAGCGGTCATTGTGCCCAGGGTCAGCTCCACCCGGGGTCCGGGTTCCAGTCGGGAGACACCGGTGTTCTACAATCCGGCCATGGCCTTCTCCAGGGATGTCAGCGTCATGGTCCTCACGGCCCTGCGATCCAACGATGAGCTTCCCGGGAGTCCCTGGCTGGAGGGCATGACCGCAACCGGCATCAGGGGCCTGCGTATGGCCCTGGAGGCCGGGGGCAAGAAGGTGGTGCTCAACGATACCAACGACCACGCCGCCCGACTTGCCAGGGCCAATGTCACCCTCAATGACCTGGATGGAAGGGTCGAGGTGACCCGGGAGCGGGTCCAGGTCCTGATGGCCTCCCGGCGTTTCGGGGTCATCGACATCGACCCCTTCGGCACTCCCGCCCCCTATCTGGACAGCGCGCTGCAATCCCTTCCCAATCGTGGTATCCTGACCTTCTCGGCCACCGATCTGCCCCTGCTCTGCGGCGCCCAACCCAGACCCTGTCGGCGTCGATACGGTGCCCGACCCCTGCGAGGGGCCTCCTGCGCCGAGGCGGGCCTCCGGATGTTGCTGGGCTGGGTCACCAGACGCGCCGTGGCCTACGACATGGCCCCCGAACCGCTACTGGGATACTACGAGGGCCATCATATGCGATGGTTCCTGCGCGTTGTAAGGGGCGCCGGGAGGGCCGACAGGGCCCTGGGCCAACTGGGATATCTCAGGGCGATGCCCGACGGCGGTCACGAGGTCATCTCTGACGGTGACCCCCCAGGTGTCCGGTCAAGGGATATCGGCCCCCTGTGGCTTGGCCCCCTGGCTGATCCAGGGCTACTGGGGCGCATGGTTGCCGACGGGGACCTGGCCCGACCGGACCAGGCTGCCCGCTATCTCGGACTTTGGCGGGACGAGTTCGGCGAGGATTCCCCGGTGGGATTCTTCTGCGTGGACGAACTGGCCCGGGCCGCCGTCCGGGGCCCTCCGTCACCGAGGACGCTGGTGGCCAGGCTCATCGAGCAGGATCACCGGGCCACCCTGACCCATTTCTCACCCACCGGTATTCGCACCAATGCCGCCTGGACCGAGGCGGTCACCATCTGTGCCAGCGTCTGAGCGCGGTGGCCGGGGTGGTAGGGGAGCTATTATTAAGTGGACTCCAATCCCCAACCATGGCCCGAGGCTGGCCGATCTGGTCCATACTGCTGGTGATACTGGCCGTGGCAACCGCCGGATGCCAGGATGGGGGCAGTTCCGCACCTCCCCTATGCAAGCTCATCATCGACTACGATGAGGCTCGGGAAATGATGTGGTTCTACCTGTCCGGGGTGGAGCAGATCCGGTTCGATCAGTTGAGCATCGAGCTCAACGGCTCTGTACTGTCCGAGTCAGCGGTCTTCGCTCTTCAACGCAATACCACCGAGAATCCGGTGAACCTGCTGGCCCGGGCCGAGGCCGATGAGTGCATTTTCGTTTTCAATGCCACCTTGACCGTGGAGTTCGTCGAGGATGGCAAGCTCCGATTACATATCGAACCCGGGGATGGCGGGAAGAGCCTTGAGAAGTCCCTGCCCCACACCATCATCATCGACAAGGAGGCCAAGGATTGAAGATCGGCCTGGGCTTTGACCTGAAGACCAAGGTCCCTTGGACCTTCATCCTGGCTATCGTGGCGGTCCTGCTCGTCGGGCTCTACTTCGCCCTGGTGTTCTTCGAGATAATGGAGACAACCACCATATTCCAGTGGGTCGTGGGCTTCATCTTCACCTGGACGTTCCTGGTGGTCTTCGCCATCCTGGGTGGTATCTTCCTGGGCATGTTCATCGCCACCCGGACCCTGTCGGCCAAGGGCCTGACACCTTTCGAGGCCTCGATGTTGCGTATGCACGAAGAGGTCAGAACCCTGACCCGTCAGGTATCCGAGCTCACCAAAGAGGTCCGGACCCTGCCCCACCATGTATCCGAGCTCACCGAGGAGGGCAGGGAAATGGAATCCCCGACTCCCGGTTCAGAGAACCTGGAAGACGACCCGGACATGAAAGTTCGATAGCTTATCCTTCGATAGCTCGTTCCTGTGTGTTGGACAGTTCATTCCCGGTATTTCCAACCGATCGGTTCGGTATACCGCTTCACACCTCACACCTCACACCTCACACGCTCTCGAACACGCTGGGTCTCACAGGGTTCAGTTCACCCTGCCCCTCCCCATCAATCGGATCACCTTCACGTTGGGTCATCGCCCAAATGGTCTTGGGGGTGTCTCATGGCATATCGGGCAGCCTCCTCGGGAGCCCAGGTCCGGATCTCCTAAGATATACAGAGTTCGAATGGTGAGGAAACTACTGAACAACGTCAATGTGGATAGCAACCTTTAATATCAATTCCGGCATGGTCATGGTCGGAGGTTTTCGATTGCGCCCTCCCGTACTATCCTGGATAATCGTAACACTGTTCTTGATCATGGGTCTGGCACCGTTGACCGGTAACGACCCGATGAACGAACCCCTCGCCAGCGACCAGAGCACCCTTCGACCTGTCGATCCCACCATGGACACGTTCCGGGACCGAGGACGGGCCGAGACCGAGGACATCTCGGTGCAACTGGAGATCGATGATCCAGAGGATCAGAATATGATGCGGAACGAGAGCCAGCGGTTCAAGGTCAACATCACCAATCTGGGAGGTGTGGATGATACCTACGATCTGACAGTGGAGGGAGCCGGCGATGGCTGGAAAGCTATCCTGACCCAGTCCGCTATCAGCCTCGCCAGCGGAGCCTCGGGTCTGGTAGGGGT
>CAYSUX010000196.1:0-5729 GCA_964434315.1 uncultured archaeon | reverse complement strand
TTGATGGGCCGGCTGGCATCTCATGTGGCCAAGCTTTTGCTCACCACCGAAGAGGAGGTCCACGTGATCAATGCCGAGAAGGTGCTCATCACCGGCACCCCTTCCAGTGTCGTGGCCAAGTATCGTCGGCTGCGTGAGGATATCGGCTCGGTACGCAAGGGACCCCACTATCCTCGTATGCCCCATTTGATCTTCAAACGGACCATCAGGGGCATGTTACCCTACCAGAAGCCCAGGGGCCGGGAAGCCCTGAAGCGGCTGCGGGTCCATATCGGAGTGCCCATGGAGCTGGCCTCAAAGGAGGCTGCCGTGTTCGAAAAGACCCGGGAACTGGGAACTGCGAAGGTAATGCGGCTGGAGGATGTCTCCCGCACGCTCGGAGCAAAGTTCTAGGTGGTATGATGGTAAAGGTCGTTCAATCTTCTGGAAAGCGTAAAACCGCCATTGCAAGGGCCACATTCCGCTCAGGCAAGGGACGGGTCAGGATCAACTCCAAACCCCTGCAGGTATTGCAGCCCGAACTGGCGCGGCTCAAGGTGGAAGAACCACTGAAGCTGGTGGGCAATCGGCTGAACCGCGTGGACATCAATATCAATGTCACAGGCGGGGGCGTCATGGGTCAGGCCGCGGCCATCCGCACCGCCATCGCCCGGGGTCTTGTGGACTGGTTCTCCGACGAGGAATTACGCCATCTCTATCAGGCCTACGATCGCTCCCTGCTCATCAACGATACCCGACGCAAGGAGCCGAAGCATCCCCTGGGTCGCGGCGCGCGCAAGAAGCGTCAAAAATCATACCGGTGAGAGAATGATCATTCCGGTTCGTTGTTTCACCTGCGGAAAGGTCATCGGAGGTCTCTACGAGGAATTCAAGACCCGGACCACCGAGGGAGAGGCCCCCAAGACGGTCATGGATGAGCTGGGTCTGGATCGCTACTGCTGTCGGCGTATCTTCGTCGCCCATGTGGACCTGCTCGATGATGTCGCTCCCTACGACTGATCACCCCACCAACCTCCAATACAGCCGCCATTAGACTTATCTATGTCGATATGAATAATCCGCAAACATGGGCCCGTAGGGTAGCTTGGCATCCTTGCGCCTTGGGGTGGCGTAGACTCCAGTTCAAATCTGGGCGGGCCCACTTCGATATCTCTTTGGGATATCGCCGATATTTGAAGAAGAGACGGGTCCCTTTCGGATTCTTTGGACCCTCAAGGGACCGGGCTTGTTATTAGCTTGAACGCTGTTATGATTTGGAAAAGAACCGTACTCAATTGGTTATTGACCTCCCCAGCGAAGCGAGGAGGATACCTGATTAGATAGTTCCTTCGGATTTGGATAGTAGCTTTGATACTGTAGGCGATTACCTTACACAACATCTCATTCACCAAGGCCACAGTGACGGGTTGGAGACTTGCTGAGGAGTGGGCTCCGTACATGTTGTTCGACTCCTTGGTATTCCACAACCCCCGACTACGAATCGAGGATTGCGTCCAGGGTATTGATTAATACCCTCACAAAATCTGAGCTTATATGTTTTTACTGACGATGATATGCCTGTCCAGGGTATCCTTTAATACCCTGAATGGTTACAAACAAAGGATGATTGATAGAACGGAAACCACAACGATAGTGCCATCGGCGCCAAAGAGCAATGCTGCTAGAACTGCTGTCCCTCAATCCATCATGAAGTTACTCAAACTTGAATTTGGGGATAAGCTGACTTGGGATTTGGATAAGGATAGTGATGGATGGGTGATTCATTTGAGGTCACGGAAACCAAATGATGATAGTAGGTGAAATGATGGCTGAACCCTATGAGCTGCCAGACTTACCAATAGAAATTGACTGGGTGTCCCACCTACAACAAGTCGGGGATGCAAATTTAGCAGTGGGTCGTTATGATGGGATATTACAGGGAATAGTTAACCCAAGTGTTTTATTATCACCTATGTTGGCACAAGAAGCGGTAATATCATCTAAAATCGAAGGGACACAAGCTTCGCTTGAAGAAGTTTTAGAATATGAGGTTGACCCCGCAGTTGATGTAAGTCCCGAGAGACGAGACGATATTCACGAAATCATTAACTACCGGAAAGCAACCTCAACAGCACTAGATTTGTTAAAGGAGAAGCCATTATGCACAAACATTATCACCGAACTTCATGGAATTCTTTTACAAAGCGTACGGGGCAGAGATAAAGAACCAGGTCGTATACGTCGGATTCAAAACTATATTGCTCCGGATGGGGCACCGATTGAGGAGGCAAGTTATATACCTCCACCACCAACAAGGGTTATGGATAAGATGTCAAATTGGGAATTCTTTTTACACTCCGACCAAATGGATAGATTAATCCAAATAGCAATTTTAAAGGGGCAATTCGAATTAATCCATCCTTTCCGTGACGGAAATGGGAGGATTGGGCGGATGTTAATTCCTCTTATGATGTATGTTAAAAATATTCTATCTCTTCCTATGTTTTATGTCAGTGCGTATTTGGAAAAGAACCGAGATCAATACAACTATAGACTGTCAAATTTATCCAAAGTTGGCGATTGGGATGGGTGGATTCAATTCTTTATTTCGGCAGTGACTGAACAAGCTAATGAAAATAGCTTACAAGCTAAAGAGATTCTCGAATTGTATAATGATATGAAGACAGAAATCCCCGACGCTATTCGCTCACAACACGCAATTCAGATAATAGATTTATTGTTCGGGAGTCCAATATTCAAAACTGCCGATTTAATAGGAAACATTGGAGTATCACGAGCTAGCGCAAATCGCATAATACGGGAACTTATTATACATGACATCGTAAAAGTCATCAGAGAACCGAGAGGGCGACGACCGGGCGTTTATGCCTTCGACCGTCTTCTGAACGTGGTTGCATGCCCATAGATTTTTATAGGTCATTTCATTTGTGTCTCATAATCTCTGTTTTTCGAGCGACAAAAAACTTTGTGGGTCATTGGTATAACACTAAATAATTACTAACGGAATCGACAACATATATAATAATACACAATATTTGTTAATAGAATCCGTTACCCCTCCCGACCAAGGTGAATTATGAACGAACCCGACCCACTCAGTCTTGAAATGGATATTTACTAAACGGCCAATAGGCCGAAGTGATGGTACATATCATTCCGGCTCCTTTCAAAGGTGAATGGATCTGGTCTCTATTACTCCACCCGATGGATAGAGCCGGGTGGCCACCATCACTTAACCCTCAAAAGGCCAAGGGTGAAGCTCATAATCTATCGATTGGTCCCTGTTCGCACCTGCAGGGCTCGGGAGACCTGGCTTTCAAGTTCCCTAGATATGATCCAATTCCACAGTCATTACTCTGTCTGTCTGTGTTCATCTCCAACTGAGATCTCTGTCTGTCTGTCTGTCTGTGTCCGTGGTTGACGTTCTCGATGATAAAACGACAAGTAACTACAGTTCGAAACAACCAGCGATCAGAAAACCCACAAAGAAGAGCAGACCGGTGAACAGGTTTATCTGGATGGACATGCCGATGCCCGGGATGAGCTCCTGGACCTTCTCGAACTGGGCCTTCAGGATGGAGATGGCCTTGAACTGCAACGGCAAGGTCAGCAGGGCCAGCAGGGCCGTCGGGGGGAACATGTCGATAAGCCCCAGTTGGTGGATGAGCACCCCGATGACCACCGAGAGGTAGGCGGCGGCGGCAAAGAACAGGTAGCCCTTGACCGCCCGCTCCTTGCCCAGACGCACCACCAGATGGTGCTTGCCGGCGGCCTTGTCGGCCTCGTAGTCCGGGAACTGGGCGATGTAGAGGATGTTGGCGGTCAGAAAGCCAGGCAGGATGCCCACGGCGAAGGCCATGGGCGTCAGCTCCCCGGCGATGACAAAGTAGGCTCCGGCGGTGACCAGGGGGCCGAAGCAGAGCCAGACGAACAGCTCGCCGATGCCGTGATGGGAGAGCTTGAGGGGTGGGGCGGTGTAGAAGTAGCCGCCAATGAAGCCCAGCAATCCCAGGACGAGGATCTCCCAGCTTTCCAGCATCCAGACCAGGCTCAAACCAACGGCGATGCCCACACCCCAGCAGGCCCAGGCCGCATTTCGCACCTCCTTTGGCTCCAGTTTGCCGGCCACGAGCCAGGGCGAGCCTCCCGACAAGGGTGTGCGGTTCTCGTTGATCCGGTCGGTGCCGCCTTCGTAATCGAAGTAATCGT
Organism: uncultured archaeon; assembly: GCA_964434315.1. Lineage (GTDB taxonomy): Archaea > Thermoplasmatota > Poseidoniia > MGIII > CAYLMJ01 > CAYLMJ01. Next base: position 1,520 of record CAYSUX010000196.1, on the reverse strand, counting down.
TATGCATGTTGGTGCCCAGGTGCATGAAGGCGATGCCCAGCAATGTGAGTCCGAAGTAACCCCAGTGCCACTCTCCACCTTCCAGACCCCCTGTGGTCCACCAGGCGGCGGTGGCGCCCACCAGAACCGGTACCAGGGTTGCGGTCAGGAAGGGGAATCTGGTTTCGGCCAGCCAGAGCTTCCAACCGGTCAGGTCGGGAAGTGGCGGGGCTTCTAGATCTGGTTTGACGGTCTCGTTGGCGTTGACGGTCGGTTCGGTCATGGGCCTACCTCTAGGTGGGGATGGCTCAGGCAGGCCTGCCCGCGCTCATAAGCCTTTGTCGGTTTTCGGTTGGCCAAGCTCTATTCTTTCTGGTCTTCGAGCCGATAGTCACCGTGGGTATGGACGGTGTGGGGCTTGAAGAAGTAGTAGGGACCCAGGAATATCATCAACAGGATGCTCAGGAAGACGACGGCGAGTATCACCAGCCAGGCGGTGTTTACCGCAACCTCGGCGGCGAACCAGAGCAATCCTGCCAGATAGAGAAGGATGAAGAGCATGACCAGACCGACGACGATCCCGATGGGGATGAGTATCGCGGTATTCCGGTCATCATCGTTCATGGGTTCCTCCGATCAACCTCTGAAGATCAGACCCATGATACCCCCGCGACCCGATGACTGACCGATGAAGGGCATCAGGGCGGCCGCCATGGTCCTCAGGGTCATGGATTGCAGGATTATCTTGCCCGGTCCGGTCAGCGTGGCCACCAGTCCCTCACCCGAGAAGATGGTCGATTTCATGCTGCCGACCCGTTCCATTCCATAAACGACGGTGGCGTCCCAGGCGACCACATTGCCGTTGTCGACCTTCATCATCTGGCCCTGGGCCAGGTCGAACTCGACAAAGTCACCGCCGGCATGGATCCAGCAGGTGCCGTGGCCGGTGATCTTCTGGAGCCACAGACCTTCGCCTCCGAAGGCGATGGCACCGATCTTCTTTTGACGGGTCAGGTCCAGGTTAATCCCCTCGGTGGCGCAGATGAACGCGTCCTTTTGCATGTTGATCTGCATTCCCGGTTGGATGTTCAGGGCCTTGACCTTCCCCGGGGCGTTCCCGGCAAAGGCCACGATCCCGGTACCACCGGCGGACCGGTAGGTGTTCTGGAAGAAAGATTCGCCCATGAGCTTGCGTTTAAGCCCCTTGAATACCCCGCCTTTGGCCTTGGTCTCGATGTTCATATTCGATGACATGTAGACCATGGCGCCGGCTTCGGCAAAGATCGATTCGCCCTCTTCAAGTTCGACGGATACGAACTGAAGATTATCTCCGATTGTCTGATAGCGCAAGGTGATTCCCCACACAGGCTTATCGAGAGTGTCAATAAAAGAGTTGGGGCGGGCGAGATCTACCCGCCAGTTGGGATTTTGTCATCATATATTTTTACAATTACAAACCGCCCGGTCAGCGCGGATGCAAGGATAGGGAGGTTAGGCAGGTTAGGCAGGTTAGGCAGGTTAGGCAGGTTAGGCAGGTTAGG